>JBAVOA010000275.1:0-2177 GCA_049691635.1 Aestuariivirga sp.
GGATGAAGCACCTGACGCAGGTGCTTGTTGATGGTTGTTTTGGCGCCCGGGGTGACATCTGTATCAGCAACGTAGCGAATTTCGAATTTCAGCTCGCTGGTCTGGGCCATCTGGATGGCAGCCGCACGGAGCAACCTCTGCAGCATGGACTTGTCGATCAGCACTTCGCTTCCCAGCCCGTCGGGAAAGCGGAAGATGGGATCCTGTCGGCCCTCAATGGACCGCAGCACCTTCAGCATGCTGCCGCAGCCGCAAGCTTCCCCGAAGGTTGCCAGATCGCCCTGTTCATAACGGATCATGGGCTGGGCTGTGCTGTGAAACGGCGTGACCACCACGCGACCGATTTCGCCCGGGGCGCACGCGGCATTCCGTTCATTCAGAATTTCGACGAAGACCAATTCCTCATTGACGTGAAAATGCGTTCCGGTGGCGCATTGGCAGGCCATGAGACCAGCTTCCTTGGAACTGTAAACGCTGATGCTGCGCGCGCCAAAACTGTCTCTCACTTTCTGGCGCTGCTCGTCGCTGATGTTCTGGCCATAGCACATGAACGACTCGAGGCGCAGCGGCTTGGCAAGCTTGCTGTTCTGGTAGGCCAGGATTTCTCCGGTGTTGGGGAGATGGCTAAGACTGGTGACTTGCTCTTGCATGAGAATTTGCAGTTTTTCGGAATCGGGCAAAAACAGGTTTATCTTGATATTCCTGCTGCCGCCTTCGCGGCGTTCGAAAGACCATGCCGGAACATCGCCAAATTTGACAATGGTGCCTTTCAGTTCGTGCGGGAAAACAAAAGTGGCGAAGTTTCGCGCATCATTGATTCCGTGGAGCGTATTCATGCGGCGGTAGGCTGCGCCGCGTGCGGCCGAGGCGATCGCCGTGGCCGCGATGGTGATGGGAATGCCCGAGGAACCCGATGTGCTGAAGTCCTTGACGGGACCATGGCCCGGCGGCAAGTCGTTGGTCAGCATCTCGTTTCGCCTGTCACGCAGGTCGGCGCGGGTGACGATGGGGATTTCGTGCCAGCGGTCCCAATCCGTGCCGCCATTTTCTTTGAAGACGGGATCAAGCCGGGTTTTGTAGAAAGGCACGGTTTCCTTGGCGTGCCTGAGCAATGACGCAAGCTGGCTGCGCTGATATTCCAGCATCGTTTCCGGCGGCCAGTGCTGGCTTTCCATCAGCATTTGGTAGATGCGCTGAACAAGTGGCTGGGTGCTGTCCATGGGCCTTAAGTCTAAACAGCAAAACTTGCCCCTTGCCAAGCGCCTGAATTGGCGCAAGCATGGAGCGTCGGATACGCCCAAAGACGGGGCTTGAAACCCGCACATGGACGGTCCTGAAACAAAATTGGGAGGATCGAACATGGACTCCAATCTCGGCAGAAGGTCCCAGGGCTCGCGTTGCGTGGCACTCGTGGGCCCCTATCTCAGCGGCAAGACAACCCTTCTCGAAGCCATTCTTTTCCGCACCGGAGCCACCAGGCGGCAAGGCAAGATTTCCGATAAAACCACAACCGGCGATGCCTCGCCGGAAGCACGCAGCCACGGGATGAGCGTTGAACTCAATGTGGCGACCACCGAATACCTGGGCGAGCGCTACACATTCCTTGACTGTCCGGGGTCCATTGAATTCAACCAGGACATGGGGGCGGCCCTGCTGGGCTGCGATATCGCCATCGTGGTGTGCGAGGCCGATGAGAAAAAGGTTCCGGCCCTGCAGCTCATTCTCAAGCGGCTTGATGAAATTGGCCTGCCGCGCATGGTGTTCATCAACAAGATTGACCATTCCAGCAAGACGCCCCATGCGATTCTTGAATTCCTGCAGCCGGCCAGCAGCAAGCCGCTGGTGCTGCGGCAATTGCCCATGTGGAACAACGGGATTGTCTCCGGATTTGTCGATCTGGCCTTGGAGCGCGCTTTCGTCTACCGCGAGCATGCGGAAAGCACGGTTGTTGAAATTCCTGCCGACATGAAACCGGAGGAAAAGGCCGAGCGCTTTGCCATGCTGGAAAAGCTGGCCGATCACGACGATGAATTGATGGAGCAGCTGCTGGCCGACATGGAGCCGCCGCGCGACCGGGTGTTTGCCGATCTGGCGAAGGAACTTGCCGAGGGGCTGGTGACGCCGGTGTTCTTCGGCTCGGCCGAGCACGGCAACGGCATCGGCCGGCTGCTGAAGGC
>JBAVOA010000276.1:0-2303 GCA_049691635.1 Aestuariivirga sp.
CCCAGATGGGACCGGTGATCACCGTATCGGGCGCCAGTTCCGACTGGTCCGACATGTTGGAAATCGCCAGCTTGCCCTTTTCCTTGGCCGCTTCGATAACCCCGAAACGCTCGGCATAGATGACATCGACGCCGGCATCGATCTGGGCCAGGGCTGCTTCCTTGGCCTTGGGCGGATCGAAGAACGAGCCGATGAAAGCCACTTTCTTCTTCACATTCGGGTTGGCCTCCCGGGCGCCCGCGAAGAAGGCATTGACCAGGCGGTTCACTTCCGGAATGCCCATGGCGGCCACGGCACCCACGACGCCGGACTTCGACATCTTTCCGGCGATGAGCCCTGAGAGATAGGCGGGCTCATGAATCCAGTTGTCGAAGACGCCGAAATTGGGTTCGGCCGGCCCGGAGCCGGAACCGAAGAGAAAGGCCGTCTTGGGGAACTGCTTGGCGGTGCGGCGGGATTCGCGTTCGGCGGCGAAGGCATCGCCGAACACCAGCTTGTAGCCGCCCTTGGCATATTCGGCCATGACGCGGCTGAAATCCGCCGATTCGACTTTTTCCGACCACTTGTAGTCGATGCCCAGTTCCTTTTGGGCTTTCAGGAGGGCCACATGAATCTGGTTGTCCCAGGGCTCTTCAATGGGCGTTGCAAAGATCGAGGCAACTTTCAACTTGCTGGCGCCTAAAGCCCCTTCCGGCAAAAATCCGCTGCCTGCAATGGCGACTGCGGCTCCCAGCAGGGAGCGGCGCGACCAGGCCTGCGGCAAACTCGTTTTATCTGACATCTTATCCTCCACCCGCGTCATGTTTTGTTTGGCACTCAAGGGGGCGCGCGGCACCCTCCCGGCAGCAAAGTTGGACCAAATGGTAAAAGGAGTCCAGCGGGCATGAATGTGGGTAGTGTCTCAGTTTGAACTTCCGCCATGGGTGGCAAGCGGGCCTCGACTTCCCCCAAAAGTCGGAAAGACGATATTGGTTGATGGCATTGGTGGTCGGTGCTAGCATTTCGTTTTCTAGCAACAATACCTTTCCTAGAAACGCATATGTCTCGACCTCCTAGAAAGCCCGGTTACGATCACTGCGACGCGGATGTTTGCGCTGGCCGCTAAAGCCGCTCGCCGCCTTTTCCGGTCATCGTAATCCTTTCTTGGAGTTTCATCATGACGCGCTATTCATTGCGCCTGTCTCCGGCTGTTCTGCTTATCATTGCATGTGCCCTTTGGGGTGCTGCAACCGTATTGAACAAAGCCCTGCTTACCGCCATCTCGCCTGTCACGCTGCTGGTTTTGCAGCTTGCACCGAGCGCACTTGTGCTTTGGCTCATAGTCCTCATCAGTGGCCCGAAACGCTCAATCAGGTCCGTCTTTGTGCCGTTGATCCTGTTAGGCATTCTAAACCCAGGTATCTCCTACACGCTGAGCTTGATGGGCCTCGCCCGCATCTCGGCAAGCGTCTCGACATTGCTCTGGGCGGCAGAGCCCTTGATGATACTTGGCCTCGCGGCTTTGGTTCTGCGCGAACCCATGACTTGGCGTCTCCTGTTCGTAATTTTGATAGGGAGTCTCGGTGTAATGCTCGTCACAGACATCGGAGGCAGCCTAGGAAACACCGACAACGATCCCGTAGGAATTACGCTTCTCTTGTCTGCCGTTCTGTGCTGCGCCTTCTACACGGTCTTTTCTCGGAGGCTGAGTGAGGACGTTGCCCCCCTATTTGCTGTCGCCGTTCAACAGACTGCCGGACTTGGTTGGGCGTTGGCCGTTCTCTTTGCCAACACGCCCAACGGCTCCATGGATGACTTGCAGGCCCTCTCACTGACACTGTTCGCCACCGCCGCCGTATCTGGCCTGCTATACTACGCAGCGGCTTACTGGCTCTACATCACAGCATTGCGCTCGGTTCCGGCTGGCGTGGCAGGCAGTTACTTCAACGTCATCCCTATCTTTGGAGTTGGCCTCGCCTATGTCTTTCTGGGCGAAACTCTCACCCCCCTTCAATGGGCTGGCTCAATAACAATCCTCGTATCGGTGTTTGAGTTGGTTCGCCTTACCCACAAGATAGGCGCAGAGCAAACGACTGAATGACCGCAACGGGCCGATACTGCTGAAAAAGTCCCAACATGCCGCCAGGCAAATTTCCCGCCAAAAGATGTAACGAGCAATAACCGCTAGTTGATGTACCCTCAGGCGCGTTAGCGAAGACGCCTGTAAGCTCAACTCACAATGATGTAGTCCCCACATAAATATTCGATTGCCGTGCCCGCGGACCTGAAAATTTGCATCCAGTGATGCAAAAAGACTTTTTCAA
>JBAVOA010000277.1:0-4987 GCA_049691635.1 Aestuariivirga sp.
GAAGGTAGGCCGCGCTCAATTCCATGGATATCCCGAATCGTTTCAGGGAAAGTGGTTGTTTTGAAGCGTTTTTGCAAGGGCCGGGGGCGTTGCGGCAAATCCGTTTTGGGGGATGTTTTATGGTGAAGGCGCTTGCCCACGGGAACTTTCTGCCTTGCGGCAAGTTATACAGGGGTCACTTGTGCCCAATTGGGGTCACAATCGCCTGTGAAAGCTCTTGGCGATTATCAAAAGGAAACTCTGAATGCGTAAAATCTTATCTGTTGGACTTCTTGCCCTGGTTGCCATGGCCCCGGCGGCTGAAGCCAAGTCTGGCGTCAAAATCGGTGTGCTGTCCTGTGATGTTGCCGGCGGTGCCGGTTTTATCATTGGCTCGTCCAAGGGGGTTGATTGTGTCTACAGTCCCGTCAGCGGTGCCCGTGCCGAACACTATTCCGGTTCCATCGGAAAGCTTGGCATTGACATCGGCGTAACGGAGCAGACCGTTTTGGCCTGGGCCGTGTTTGCGCCCGGCAAGGTCAGCAAGGGTGCCCTCAAAGGCAGCTATACGGGGGCTTCGGCGGAAGCCACGGTGATTGTCGGCCTTGGCGCCAATGTGCTGGTCGGTGGTTTCAAGAAGGGAATCAACCTCCAGCCGCTCAGTGTGCAGGCCCAGACGGGCTTGAATGTGGCCGCGGGTGTTTCCAGCCTGCATCTCCGGTATGCGGGAAAATAAATCGGCATTTTTGCTTCTAAGTAGAGAAAAGAGGCCTTCCTGGCCTCTTTTTTTGTGCGTGTTGCATTTTGGCAGCAATGGGGCGGAAATTTGGGCAAATGCGGTTTTTATTTTGGCGGTCTGCGAATTGTCAGGTATAAAACCAGGAATCGGGGATAAATGGTCCGCAAAAAGCGGCTTTGCAGGGTGGTGTAGATATGACAATTTCAATGAAAAGAGCGGCTTTCCTGATGACCGGCACGATTGCTGCGGGCATGTATGGCAGCCTGGCAATGGCAGCGGACATCAGCTCGCCCTCTACTCTCCCGGCGGTTTCGGGGATCAATGGCAAGGCGGAAATCGGCGGCGGCTTTACCGACCTCGATGGCCTGAGCAGCGATGAGATTTTCAAGGGCGGAGTTGCCCTGAGCTTCCCGGTTGGTGACATGTTCGGCATCCAGGCGGACCTGTCGGCGCTTGACGCCTTCGGCGAGACCGCGGTGGGCGGTGCGATGCATGCCTTTACGCGCGATCCCAATTCCTACCTGCTTGGTGCTTACGGCGGCTATGTCGATGCCGGGTCTTCCAATGTCTGGTATGTCGGTCCGGAAGCCGAACTCTATCTCGACAATATCTCGATTGAAGCCATTGGCGGCTACATGGACATCAGCTCGGTGGGCAGCAAGTTCTATGCGGTGGGCGATGTGGCGCTGTATGCGACGGACAACCTGCGCCTTGCGGTTGGCGCCAGCACGGTTGCGGGCTTTGACTCTGCCCATGCGGGAATGGAATGGTTCATGGGCGACGCGGGGCTTCCGGCCTCGCTCACGCTTGACGGACGGGTTGGCGAAGACGGCTTCACCTCGGTCACGGCAGGCCTCAGCCTGTACTTCGGCGGCGAGGACAAGAGCCTGATCCGCCGTCACCGGGAGGATGACCCGCGCATCCGCTTCTTCGACATCTTCAATGCCGGCGTCATCGGCAGCGGCGTGTTGAGTGATGGCAATGATCCGGAATGCATACCTTCTCCAGAAAACAACTATTGCGGGCCGCCTCCGGTGTGATTTTTTTGATAACTGGAAGACTACGGGCCGCGATAAGACGCGGCCCTTTTTATTGGTAATTCATTTGGCGTACCGTGTGCTGTTCGGTTGGGAATTCGGTGGCGGATTAGGGCATGTCGTCCGCTTGCGGGAAATAGCTCGACATCTCGGCGAGAGCCGTTCCTGCGAGTTTCTCTTTGCACTGCAAGATCCGAAAAAAGGCGTTGCTGCAGGATTGCCCCGCCGTTCGGTTGTTGCGGTCCCCGCAGCCAAGGTTTCCGCTGCCGGCACAAGGGCAAAACCGCGCGAAACCTATGGCGAATATGTTTCCGAAAACCTGATGATTGAAGACGGCGCTTTCGCAGCGAGGCTGGCTGGCTGGGATGAAATCATCCACAAGTTTGATCCACATCTTGTTATTGCCGACTATGCCCCCGGACTCAGCCTCTTTGCCCGGGGGCGATGGCCCGTGCTGGCAACCGGGAATGGCTACACGATGCCTCCTCCGGAAATAGCTGCGTTTCCAGCGCTCGCAAAATTAAATCGTCCGCTTTACGCAACTGAGCCAGAAATCGTCGACAGACTGAACAAGGACCTCACCAGGATTGGGGCACGGCCCATCGAACGGCTGCCGCAGTTGAACGAAGCCGATGCCTATGGTCTGGTGACGTTGCCATTTTTTGATCCCTACCGGGCCCAACGCCAGCAAGCCTATCTGGGGGCGGAAATCCCGGGAGGCGGGCCCCATCCCCTTTCGACGGCATCTGGCGGCATCGCCTATTTTCACGAAGACACGCAGCTTCATGACAACGTGCTCGACGGGCTGGGCGGGGCAAGCATTGACATGGCGGCCTATTTTGGCAAGCCGCTGAGACGGGTGGCCAAAAAATTCGAAGGTACGCACGTCGCGCTCGTCAATGGACCATTCTCCCTTCGCGAGGATATGCCCGGCAGAATTGTTGCCATTCACAGGGGCAGCCTGGGATTTGCCGCTGCAGCCCTTCTGGCCGGCGTTCCACAGGTCATGGCCTATGGCCACGAGGAACACTGGTTCATGGCAAATGCCATCGTCAAAGCGGGAGCCGGTGCGGCCACACCATACAAGGAAGTTACTGCAAGTGCGCTTGCCGAAGCGATAGACCGGGTTGCGGGGTCTTCGGTCATGCGTGAACGCGCGCAACGGCTGGCGGCAGAAAATGCCTGGTTCAGGGATGCCACGCCGACGCGGGCAGTTGCCGATATTGCCGCAAAGCTGCTGCGCACAGCCTGATCTGGCGGAACCTATTCAATTCTAGGCATTCCGCCTACGGGGATTTGGCAATTCGGATTTGTAGCGGAGGAATTTGCCTGTTTCGCCAGAACTGTACAGCGACAGCACCCTCGCACCAAAAATGCGGCGGCAATCTTCGCATTCGTCATCGGAAATTTCGCCGCCATGGGTAACAACGACATCCAGTTTGACTTCCCGGTTCAATCTTTCGGCGGCAAAGGCTATCGACTGAAGAGACTGGGCCTGCCGGTGAAATATCCTGCCTGCTTACGCAGGGTAAACTCCACAACCTTCTCTTCGGACGCGAACCTGTTGATCGAGAATCGTTGGCCGCGGCCCGCTTCCGACCAGCTGGGCGCCAAGACAGAAGTTCCTGTCCTACGGGCCAGCTCCCAACATTTTCGTCGTGCCCGCGCCAGCCCACCAAGGTCTTTGACCAATCCATCTCATACCAGCGCTGGGAGCGATGGAGGGCGGCATCAGAAACCAGCCCTTGCAAGCTATTGTGTGTGGTTGTGATCGGCGTTCCAGTAGAGCCGGAACTGCAATTCTGCCAGGTTGCACCGTGGCCTTTCGGCAGTTCTCTCGCCAGCAAGCTGTCGCACTCGTTGACAAGATGGTGGCGCCCCACAATCGGAACCTCGTGCCGGCGGCCAATACTGGCTTTCCATGAGCATACTGAAGATTTTTTCTTGAAAGATGCTCATGGCACAATTTCACAGACTATGCGCTGGTGCTTTCCTCCCGGATTGAGAGGAACTTCTTCCACTGGCTTGAAGACCACATCGAGTTTGGGATGAATGAGTTCCCGGATCAGGGCGACAATGGGGGCGGGGTTGATCGATCCAGCAGGATCGGCTGGGACAAACCGAAATTCCAACTTGTAGGTTTCGACCTGGGCCATCTGGAAGGCAATGGCATTCAAACATTCCCGTATCAGCTTCTGGCTTAGCCCGGTGGCAGAGCGATTGCCTTCGGGGAACCTCATGAACTGATCCTGCCTGCCCACGATATTGCCGATGACTGGAAGCTTGCTGCCGCAGGCGCAAAGGGATTGCAGTTCTGCGGTGTCGCCCTGATCGTAACGGACAAGCGGTAGCGCAGTGCTAAAAAAAGGTGTGATGATAACCCGGCCCGGTTCGCCAACCGCACAGGCCCTGCCACCGGCATCCAGAATTTCGACATACACGATCTCGGGATTGAGATGGTAGTGGAGGCTGTCCTCGCATTGACAGCCCATCAGGCCGCCTTCCTCGGAGCTGTAGATGCAATTGCTGCGCGCGCCGAAGCTCTCCTGAAACAGGTTCCTTTGCTCCACCGAAAGTCCCTGCCCGAAACAGGAGATTACCTCGAGCCGCACCGGCGGCTTGCGCAAGAGATTAGCCCGCGCCAGCACTTCGACGTTGTTCGGAAAATCATAGAGGTAGGCGATGCCTGAGGACTCAAGCAAATCAAGTTTGCGGCTTTCCGGGAGATTCCGGTTGAGGACAAGCGCCCTTGCCCCAGTTGCCACCGCGGGAGAAGGCTTTTTGCCCGCCTTGAAATAGTACTCGTCGCGCAGCTTCTCGCCGGTTTCAGTGGCGGTTGCAATGGTTGCGCTTGACTTCGTCATCTCCATGCGCTGGAGCTGGTGGAACCGGTGAGCGGCGGCCCGATTGGCGTGACCCCAAAGCCATGTGACTTCCACCGCGACAGGGATGCCGGACGAGCCGGATGTGGTATATTGTTTCTTAGGCCCATGGCCGGCGGGCAAGGTGGCGGCGCGCATTTCATCGTACCGATCTCGCAGGTCGGCACGGGTGACGATGGGGATTTCGTGCCAGCGGTCCCAGTCTATCTCGCCATTTTTTCTGAACACGGGATCGAGCCTTGTCTTATAAAAGGGAACGGTTGCCTTGGCATGCCCGAGCAATGACGCAAGCTGTTTGCGCTGATATTCCAGCATCGTCTCCGGTGGCCAGAACTGACTTTCCATGAGCA
>JBAVOA010000278.1:0-1974 GCA_049691635.1 Aestuariivirga sp.
GAATTCAACAGGCAGATCGTATCGCCAAGCTCAACGTCCGGCCGGTAAGCAGCCGGATCCCTGGCAAATTCTGACAGGCCGCGCCCGCGAAAATCAAGCGCGATGACGCGCCGCGTTTGCGCCAGCCAGGGGGCGACGGGTTCGAAATCCTTGCTGTTGCGCGTCAGCCCGGGCAGGCAGAGGAGGGGAGTCAGCGTGGATTTGCCTGACCCATAGTCACGCGCAACCAATCGCAAGCCATCAGCAGTCTGGACGTGTACGCGACAATAGCCGGACGTGTTACTCACAGCTCGCAATAAGGGCACCTATGGAGCCGCCAAAACACGAATCCGCGGCTTTGCCGTCGTTTGTCGCAACCGAAATCGCCGCCGGCCCGCCGCGCCGCAGATCCGCTGTCAGCGGGCGAACTGTACTTGGCGCAAGACGCGCGCGGTAGACTTGGGTGTTCTGCAAAACCTTCTGCACATATTGCCGGGTTTCCTGGAACGGGATGGACTCCACCCAGTCGATCGGGTCCACCTTGCCGCCGCGCGGATCGCCATACTCTTCAACCCACTCGCGGGCCCGTCGCGGTCCGGCGTTATAGGCAACAAGGGTCAGCACATAGGAGCCGTTGTATTCGTCAATCAGGTCGCCCAAATGGGCTGCCCCAAGCTTAACATTATAGGCGGGATCGCCCATCAGTTTAGCGGGCTCATAGGGCATGCGATATTGCTTTGCGATAAGCTTTGCGGTTCCCGGCATGATTTGCATCAGGCCTTGCGCCCCCACCTTGCTTCCCGCCTGCGGATCAAACTCGCTCTCTTGCCGCGACAGGCCATAGACCAGAGAAGGCTCAACAGTCTTGCCCATCTGCTTCCAGTTCGGCAGCGCCTTCGTAGGATAGGCCCAGTTGTCAATGTCAATATTGCGCTGGCTGGCTGCTTTTGCCAGACGGAGCGCCATGGTTGTTCCACCGCGTTCCTTCAAAATGGAAGCGACCGCGTTCATGTCGTCGGCGCTGTCAAACCGGCTGGCCAGGGACCAGACAAACATGTTGAGCGACGATTGACCTTTGGCCTCGACCATCAGATTGAACGCCCGCACAACCTCGTCGCGGGCCACGCGTGACGTGGCATCGCCCGATGGCTGCCCGCTGCTGATGTCCTTGGGAACTTTGCCAAGCCCGATCTGCTCGCGCGCAAGCTGGCCGTAATAGATTGTTGAATGTTGCGAGGCGCGTTCATAGGCTTCACGGGCTTTCGCCTTGTTGCCAAGCGCACCATAGGTCCGGCCAATCCAGTATTGCGCCCGGGCCCTTTCGGTGCCCGTCGGCGCGATTTCTTCAAGCCTGGCAAAATGACGCAAGGCTTTTTCGGGTTCGTCCAGGGAGCGCAACGCAATCCAGCCGGCCAGGAACTCGCCTTCAACCGCATTTGCGTCCGCGCCCGAGCTATGGGCACTCGCTATCTGATAGGCCGCCCTCAATGAATCCCTATGATGGATGCCAACCGAATGACGGGCAACGATTCGCCGCTCCACCCACCAGGCATCAGCATCGCCAATGACTTTCGGATCATCTGGAATTGTCGCAAGAACCGCGCGCGCCTTTGCGTAGCGTTCCAGTTTCCGCAGGTAGCGCACCAGGGCATATTTCATGCCAAGTTGATCGCGCAACGCCGCAGGCAGCCGGTTATATTTTTTGTCGGCACCCGCTGTATTGCGAAGCAGTTCCTGGGCAACTTTGGCAGCATTCTGGTAGTCGCCACCCAAACGCTTTGAGTTGCGAATGGCCGCATTTGATTCCTGTGCATAGACCATGCGCCACATCCGGCGCTTGTGGTCTTCGGTATTAAGAAGTGATCCAAATTCGGAGATTATTGTTTTTTCAAGTGCTGCATCAACAGCCGTTTCGTTCCACACTTTCTTGACAAGGTCGCGGGCGGCTTCCGTGTTGCCGGTGGAGATATTGGCCCGCGCCAGAGCCAGGTTACC
>JBAVOA010000279.1:0-20908 GCA_049691635.1 Aestuariivirga sp.
AGCCCGCCCGCCGCCTCGAGCCCAAGATCAATGGTGCTTATCTCGAGTCCTTAGGCATTCCCGTAATCGGCGAAATCGCAGCACCCGGCCAGCTTGAGGGCGGCGACCTCGTCTGGATTGACCGCCACACCCTGCTTGCCGGCATCGGCTACCGCACCAACCAGGAAGGCATTCGCCAGCTTGCAAAGCTTGCCGGGCCTGACGTGGAAATACTCGCTTTCGACATGCCCCATTACAAGGGCAAGTCCGATGTGTTCCACCTCATGTCCTGCCTCAGCCCGCTGGATGCCGATCTGGCGGTTGTCTATATGCCGCTCATGGCCGCACGGCTCGTTGAGTTTCTCGAATCGCGCGGCATAAAATTTGTCCATGTCCCCGACACTGAATTTGAAACCATGGGCTGCAACGTGCTGGCCCTCGGCCCCCGCCACGCCATGATGGTGGAGGGAAATCCCGAGACCGAAAAGCGCATGCGTGACGCCGGCGTTAAGGTTGAAGTGATCAAGGGCTATGACATCTGCCGCAAGGGCGAGGGCGGCCCCACCTGCATGACACGGCCCCTCGTCAGGGCCTGAGTTGCGCCCGCACTTTTTCCGAGAATCCAACCGTCACTGAACCATCGGCATGTTCAATCAGCGGACGGCGGATGAGCGATGGATTGCGTATCGCAAGCGCAATGGCCTTCTTCTCGGTAAGATTTTCTGTCTCCGCAGGTGAAAGGCCGCGCCAAGTATAACCGGCGCGGTTGACCATCTTCTCCCAGCCACCCACCGAACTGGACCATCTGGCCACTTGCGCCGGATAAAGAGCAGACTCTTTCACGTCAGTGAACTGATATTCGATACTGTTGTCATCAAACCACGCCAGCGCCTTCTGGCATGTCGAACATTTCGTCAGGCCAAAGACCTTCAGTTTCATGGTTCACCTGTTGAGCGAAAGAGTCTTGTCAGTAAAAGCCTCGGCACCACCGGAAAGCTGATCGGTAAAGGCCTTGAACAGGCCTTCGATCATGGCTTTCTCAATGTCTTTGACAATGAAGACCATGCGCGTTGTTTCGTCGCCGTCCGGCCAGGCGGGCAGCCGCACCGGCGGATGAAAAACATGCTGCACCCCATGCAGCACAATCGGCCTTTTCGGCTCATCGGTGGTTTTCACAATGGCCTTCATGCGCAGCATGTTGGCCCCGTGATAGGATTTCAGGAGCTCCATGAAGAGCTCAAGCCCGGCGGGGCTGATGGGCTGGGTTTCGGTAAAACTGAAGGACCGGATATGGGCATCATGGCGCGACACGTCATGGTGATGATGGCGGTGGCGCTTTTCCGCCGTTTCGTAGGCCTCCGCGGCGAGCCACTTGCGCACATCGACGGTTTTCTTTTCCGGATCGAACAGTCCCATGTTGAAGAGGCGGGGGGCGGTGGCTTCATTGCGGTGCGTCGTGAGAAGCCGGGCGGCGGGATTGAGCTTCCGCAGCCGGGCGATGATGGCAAACAGCATGTCCTCTCCCTCGCGGCCCGAGAGAAGATCAACCTTGGTCAGGACAATGCGGTCAGCCACCGAAACCTGCTTGACGGCTTCCGCGTGAACATCAAGCGTGGCCCAGCCATTGACCGCATCGACCACCGTCACCACGCCTTCCAACCGGCAGCGCTCGAGTAAGGCAGGCTCGCTCATCACCGAATGCAGAACCGGTGCCGGATCAGCAAGTCCGGTGGTCTCGATGATGATGCGATCAAAGGCCTTCATCTCGCCCCGGTCGCGCCGGTCCAGCAGATCATTCATTGTATCGATGAGGTCGCCGCGGATGGTGCAACACAGGCAGCCCGAGGCCAGTTCGATGATGTTCTCGTCGGATTTTTCGACCAGCAGATGGTCCAGCGAAACATCGCCGAACTCATTGATGATGACGGCTGCGTTGGACAGCATCTCGTCCTTCAGCAAAGAATTGAGCAGGGATGTCTTGCCGGAACCTAAAAATCCGGTGAGCACGGCCACGGGAATAGGAAAATCAGTCATGCCTTATTTTCCCGATTTCCCAGCAGGCTTGATACAACAAGAGCGGCAAGAACAATGCCGCCTCCGGCATATTGGTTGGAAGTCAGCCGTTCGCCAAACAGCAAACCGGCAAAAACCGTGGTTACAACCGGCTCCAGATTGTAAAAGGGCGCCACGGTGGACGCAGGCGCAAACCGCAGCGACGACATTTGCAGCATATAGGCCACCACATAAACGCCCGCCACGCCAAACAGGAAGTAGAGCCCGGTCGCCGTGCCTGTGCCGCCAGGCATCATGTGCAGCGTTCCACCATCCACATAGAGCGCAACCGCGAGGGTTGCAGGCCAGATGACCAGGTGCACCAGGCTGCCGAACACGGCGGGCGTGAGATAACGCGAAATGGAGCGTCCGGTGAAGAATTGGACGACGCCGCCAAGCGCTGCGGCGGTCGCAAGCCCAATGCCGCGAATGTCCAGTTCGCCAAAGCTTGGGCCAATGGCGATCACCAGACCACTAAAAGCGACAATAGCGATGAAGATTCTGCGAAAGCCCGGAAATTTTCCTTCGACCACCGGAGACGCAAGCATGATGAGAACCGGGAAGGTAAAAAAGATGATGACGGCAAGGCCAATGGGAATGAATTGAACCGATGCCAGATAGGCAACCGAAATCACCAAGGTCGCTAGCGCCTGTCCGGCAAAGACACCAAGTGCCACACGGGGAATCCTGAAGCTTTCGCCTTGCACAACAGCCGCCAGCGCAAAAGCAATCGCTATGATCGACGTCCTGAAGAAGGTGGCTTCGACCGGGGGAATTCCGTTTTCATAGGCACCCCGGACGAAATTTGGAACAAGTCCGTAGATACCCGCCGCCGCCAAGGCGCAACCTACTCCAAGCCTGACCCGACTGATCATTTTCCCAGGGCTCAGTTGGTTGTTTTCTTGATGGTTTCTTTCTTCTTAACTATTTTTTGCTCGTCTGAGCCCTGCGCCACCGGAGCCTGTGTTTTGGGCTTGGGTTCAGGCTCATCTGACAAGGCAGCAATCTGCGCAAATGCCTGGGGTGTCATCACATCACAGGGTGCGTTTTGCGAACGGTAATCCGTGCACAGCCCCTGGCTCGTGGCTTGGTCGATATTCCAGAGCATGGCCGCAAAGCCTTGTTTGTTCGGCAGGCGCACCACGCCAATCCTGCCTGGCGCATCCATGCCAGCCGGGCTGATCAGCCGGC
The DNA here is from genome assembly GCA_049691635.1 of Aestuariivirga sp. Taxonomy (GTDB): domain Bacteria; phylum Pseudomonadota; class Alphaproteobacteria; order Rhizobiales; family Aestuariivirgaceae; genus Aestuariivirga. Next base: position 3,223 of record JBAVOA010000279.1, read on the forward strand.
CGCGCAGCGCCATATCGGCTTTCTGCAGGGTTTCATAATTGCCAAACGAGATTCCCCATCCGGCCAGTTCCTGGGCGCGAACCGCGCTCACCGGCGGCTTCTTCTTGCAGACGGTGCCGGTCAGGTCCGCGGGAACAATTGCTCCCAGAGGATTGTCAGAAATCTGTGCAAGGCGTGGACGGCTTGGCAACGTCCCTTTCGAGAACCCGTCGTTAAGGAGCGTTCGCGCGATTGCGGCGCGGCTTCCCGAATTGGAAGCACCGAGAACAACGGCCACGAGCCGGCGCCCGCCACGGGTGGCCGAAGCCACAAGATTGAATCCTGAATTGCAGACAAATCCAGTTTTCATGCCATCAGCCTCCGGCATCGTCCGGATCAGGCTGTTGCGGTTCATCAATTTCCGCTTGCCGATCGCGACGTACTGTTGCGAAAAATAACGACTGTGCTCTGGGAACTCTGCGATGATGACAGCGGCCAGCGCGCCAATGTCACGCGCCGAGGTAAGCTGGCGGGGGTCAAACAGCCCATTTGGATTTACATAATGCGTGGCGTTCAATCCGAGTTTTTGTGCCGTGGCATTCATCTCCTGGACAAAATTATACACTGTTCCGCCCGCCGCTTCTGCAAGAACATAGGCCATGTCGTTGGCGGAATAGACCAGGAGGGACTGAAGTGCCAGATCGACCGAAATGGCGCTGCCTGGCTTCATCCCAATCTTGCTGGGCTCCTGCGAGGCGGCCAAGGGCGATACAATAATTTTCTGGTCAAGACGAAGGCTGCCGCCTTTCAACTTCTTGAAAACGATATAGGCGGTCATCAGTTTCGTCAGGGACGCCGGATACCACGGTTCGCCCGCCCGTTCGTAGGAAATGACTTCACCCGTTGCCGCGTCAAATAAAACGGAAGGTCCGGCATTTACAGCTGACGATGCCAGAAGGCCCGTCAGCCCCAACACCAGTAACCGTTTCCGCAGATGCGCCGCCAAATTATGTTCCCTGTCTCAATGGCACAATGACCGCCCCGGCTTACGATTCGTGCTGCCCAATGCCAAGCCGCAATAAACACTCGGAATGCGATAAAAGTGCGGCCACAGTTCGTGGTGCCCTTGGAGGGACTTGAACCCCCACCTCTCTCGAGAGCGGATTTTGAGTCCGCCGCGTCTACCATTCCACCACAAGGGCATACCAGCGCTTTCCTCTAAAGGGTGGAGGCTTGCGCCGTCAACCGGAAAGGCGCTTAAACCAAAAATCATGATCCGAATCTCGAATTTCATCAGTATAGATGAGCGCGACATCTCTGAATCCTTCATCCGGGCCTCCGGCCCCGGCGGACAGAATGTGAACAAGGTCTCAACGGCCGTTGAGCTGCGTTTTGACGTCGTCAACGCCGTATTGCCCGAAGAGGTAAAGCACCGGCTGGAAACCATTGCAGGAAGGCAGTTGTCCCAGGACGGCATCCTCATTGTGACATCGCAGGAACACCGCTCCCAGGAGCGGAACCGCGCAACGGCGCTGGCAAAACTTGTGGCACTTTTGCGCAAGGCTTCGATCCGGCCCAAAAGACGCATTGCAACAAGACCGACCAAGGCTTCAAAGACAAGGCGACTCGATTCCAAATCAAAGCGTGCGACAACCAAAAACCTGCGGCGCTCTAAGCCGTCTTTTGATTAAGCAGAACAGCCATGCTCCGAAAACTTTATGATTGGACCATTTCCCTCGCTGCCCGGAGAACCGCGGAAGTTTGGCTTGCAGTCATTGCATTTATTGAAAGTTCAATTTTTCTCGTGCCCGCCGATGTGCTCTTCCTGCCCATGGCGCTGGCCCGGCCTGAACGTGCCTATCGTTTCGCCTTTATCGCCACGCTTGCATCCACGCTGGGGGGCATTGCCGGATATTCCCTGGGTTATCTCGCTTACGAAACCCTGGCGCAGCCCATTTTGTCCTTCTATGGCAAGGCGGAAGCCTTTGAATCGTTACGGGCCTGCACCGATGAAAACACTATTGCCCTGCTTCTCGTAACGTCTGGTCTGGCCCATCTTCCACCCATCAAGGTTGTCACAATTCTTGCCGGTGTTGTTCATGCCAATTTTCTTGTCTTTGTTTTGTCCTGCGTCTTGGCCCGGGGCGCCAGATTCTTTGCCTTGGCCTGGGCCTTGAAAGAATACGGCGAGCCCATCCGGGCATTTATCGAGAAGCGCCTGAGCCTTATTGCCACAGTTGCAGCCGCGGCTCTCATCGGCCTTTATTTCATTTTAAAATATTTCAGCGCATCGGGATTGGGACCGGCATGTTAGAAAAATTGAACCCGCAAAAAACTTCGCTTGTCATCCTTGCCGTCACCACGGCGACCATCGCCGGCGCGTGGCTATTTCAGTTGGCAGGCTACGATCCCTGCCATCTTTGCCTGCTGCAACGCTGGGCCTATTATTTTGCAATCCCCTTTTCTCTGCTGCTATCGGTCAGTGCGGGAGCCAATGCCAAGGGCGCGCAACGCGGGCTTTACTTCCTTGCAGTTATCATGCTCGGCAGCGCCGTTTTTGGAGCCTACCACGCGGGCGTTGAATGGAAATGGTGGTCGGGTCCTGAGACCTGCAGCGGCGACATCTCAGGCGGGCTTCCCGATCTCACCAAGAAGGTTGTTGCCTGCAATGAAGCTGCAATTCGTATCTTCGGTCTTTCGCTTGCAGGCTGGAACGCCGTGATCTCTTTGCTGATGGCAGCCGTTGCCCTGAAGGGCGCGCGCCATCACGGATCGAGTTCCGTATCCCAATAGAGATAGTCCTGCCAGCTCTGGTGGAGATAGTTGGGCGGGAAATGCCGTCCGTTGCTGTGCAGCTGGCTGACCGTCGGGCAGTGCGGCTTATGGGCGGGAAACATTTTGACTTCGTGGGGCAGATAGCCCCCCTTGGCCAGATTGCAGGGGGAGCAGGCCGCCACAACATTATCCCATGTCGTATGTCCGCCCTTGGATCTGGGTGTGACGTGATCAAAGGTGAGGTCGTCGTGGGCCCCGCAATACTGGCAGGTGAACCGGTCCCGTAGGAAAACATTGAACCTTGTGAATGCCGGCGTCCGTGATGGCTTCACATAGGTCTTCAGCGAAACGACACTGGGCAGCTTGAATTCAAAAGTGGGGCTCCGCACCACCCGGTCATATTCGGAAACAATGTTCACGCGCTCGAGGAACACCGCCTTAATCGCATCCTGCCAGCTCCACAGGGACAAGGGATAATAACTCAACGGCCGGTAGTCGGCGTTGAGGACCAGCGCAGGACAGGCTTCCAGTGCGACGGCGTCGTGATACACCCTGAACCTCTTGAGGTTTATATTCGGATACATACTATATATCGTGCAACAGTCCTGTGAAGGGGCTCAATTCACCTGTTGGGAAAGCCCCTTGAGACCCCGGTAATGGCTCCACAACAACCGTGCCGCAACCGAGCGCCAGGGCCGCCAGCTTTCAGCTCTTGCCAGAAAGGCCTGCGGCGTTGGCCTGCCCTGCAGGGCCAGCAGGTCCTGCGCCGCAATCTGCAACGCCAGATCCCCGGCCGGACAGGCGTCAGCCCGTCCAAGAGCGGTCAGCAAATAGATATCCGCCGTCCACGGGCCAATTCCAGGGAGCCTCATTAACCTGTCGAGCACTTCCTGATCAGGCACATGATTCAGCGATTCGAAATTCAGTTGACCGCTTTGAATGGCCGTTGCAATGGCCTGAAAACTCTGGGCCTTGGCGCGGGTCAGTCCCAACTTTTGCAAGTCTTCCGGGCTGCGAACTAAAATTCCGCTCGGCTCAAAAGGATGAAGTTCGGTTTCGATGCGCCGCCAGATGGCATCGGCGGCTTTGAGTGAAATCAATTGTTCGGTGACAATTTTCAGCAGGCTTGCAAGGCTGTTTTCGACCCGCCGTGGTGACGGCAGCCCGTGAACCGCAATGACGTTTGCAAAACAGGGTTCACACCCCACCAGATAGGCGGCGGCCCGGGCAATATGCGCTTCGGTTTCAATGACGGAAAATGTTTTAGAATCAGAAATCGGAGGCAATTCCCTTGCTTTCCCAATCCCCGAAGCGGGTAGGCTCCGGGCCTTTCGGGCCATTGACCTCGATGGGTTTAATCACTTTTGATGCGGCCTCATGGCGCTGTTTTGCCTCTGCCAAGGCCCGGACGGCGGCGGGGCTCAAATCACGATTTTCCATCTTGTCGAACCTCCCATGCCTCACCATTTTAGTCTTCAACAAAGGAAAAGTCTCGCCCCATGAATACATTCCGCACCGGACTCCTGCTGGCGGGCCTTACCGGCCTCTTCCTTGCCATTGGCTATCTGCTGGGTGGTCAGGGCGGCATGGTGCTTGCTTTTCTGTTTGCTGCCGGAACCAACCTGTTTGCCTATTGGAACGCCGACAAGATGGTTCTGCGCATGCAGGGTGCGCGGGAAGTGGATCGCGCCACGGCTCCGGAATATTATGATATCGTGGCCAGGCTCGCCGCGAAGGCCAGGCTCCCCATGCCAAAGGTCTATGTCATGGACAATCCCCAGCCCAATGCCTTTGCCACGGGCCGCAATCCGGAGAATGCGGCGGTGGCCGCTACAACGGGTCTTTTGCAATCTCTTTCATCTGCTGAGATCGCCGGGGTGATGGCCCATGAACTCAGCCATATTAAACACCGCGACACGCTTGTCATGACCATGACGGCCACCCTTGCCGGTGCCGTATCCATGCTGGCAAATTTCGGCTTTCTCTTCGGCGGCCGCGACCGCAACAGTCCTTTGGGTCCCATCGGTAGCATACTTCTCATCATTCTGGCACCCCTTGCCGCCATGATTGTGCAATTGGCCGTCAGCCGTACCCGTGAATACGAAGCTGACCGCGGCGGTGCAGAAATATCCGGCGCGCCCCTGTCATTGGCGTCGGCCCTTAACAAAATTTCGGGCGCGGCCCAGCAGATTCCAAACGAGGCGGCCGAGGCCAATCCCGCAATGGCCCACCTCTTCATCGTCAATCCTTTGTCTGGACAGCGCATGGACAATCTGTTCTCTTCCCATCCCGCAACGGAAAATCGTGTTGCTGAACTCCAGAAGATGGTGGCCGAGATGAACCCCCAGGAAAATTTCCGCAACCAGGCACCAAGGGGCCCGTGGGGCTGATCGGTGCCAGCTGTAAAAAATGAAAAGCCTGGCCTTCAGGCCAGACGCGCGGCCATTGGCCTGCTTCAGGGCGTAACGCTCGATCAGCAACCGCTTGATCAATTGCTCGAAGAAAACACTGGGTTCCGAATATTGGAAGGCAGGGACCGCGCCTTTGCCCACGCCCTTGTGGCGTCATCCCTGCGCCATGGCGGAGAAATAAAAGCGGTTCTCGGCAAATTCCTGACTAAACCGCTGCCCCGTTCTTCCGGCATGGCGGTTGATATCCTCACCATAGCCGCAGCCCAGCTTCTCTTCATGGACGTAAGCCCCCACGCCGTCATTGATCTCTCGGTCGATCTGGCAAAGCAGGACAAGAAAGCTCAGCATTTCTCCGGGCTGATCAATGCGGTGCTGCGAAAGATTGCAACGGATGGAAGGGCGGCCCTGGAAAATCTGGAAGGTCCAAGGCTCAACACGCCCGATTGGTTGTGGGAGCAATGGCTTGCGGCCTATGGCGACACGGCGACCCACGAGATCGCCAAGGCCCACCAGCTTGAGGCACCTCTGGATATTTCGGTGAAGGACAGGCCTGAATACTGGAGCCAGCAACTGGGTGGCAAGCTTCTGCCCACCGGAACAATTCGTCTGGCGTCCCCGGACAGGAGTGTACAGGAGCTTTCGGGATTTAACGGGGGAGAATGGTGGGTACAGGATGCGGCATCGGCCTTGCCCGCAAGACTCTTCGGTAATATTGAGGGGAAATCGGTGCTGGATCTCTGCGCAGCACCTGGTGGGAAAACCGCACAGCTGGCTTCCGCCGGGGCCATTGTGACCGCCGTGGACGATTCCGTATCGCGCATGAATCGTTTAAGGGAAAATCTTGCCCGGCTGAAACTTCCTGTCATCACATTGCTATCCGACCTTTTGTCGCTTCCTGCCGAAACGCTCTATGACAATATCCTGCTCGATGCGCCCTGTTCCGCCACCGGAACAATCAGGCGCCACCCCGATCTGGTCTATCTGAAATCGCCCAAGCAACTGGACGGCTTGGTTCATCTGCAGGAGAAAATGCTGAACCATGCGGCAAGCCTGCTGCGGCCAGGCGGAACGTTGGTCTATTGCACCTGTTCGTTGTCCCCCCTTGAGGGCGAGCGCCAGATTTTCAAATTCCTGCGGGCCCACGAAGACTTTGAGCTTTCGCCAATCACGTCCGAAGACCTTGCCCTGCAGGCCCAATTTGTTACGCCCGCAGGCCTCCTGCGCTGTTTACCCTCAATGACAATCGGCAACAGTTCCGGCCTTGATGGCTTCTTCGCAGCACGCCTGGAACGGCGGCTGGGCTGAACGTTAGTACTTCGTTAATCATCTCCCGCCAGTGTCGCGCCTTGTACCATCGCCAGAACAACAATTTTTGACGCGGCAGACCATGCGCGATCACGGGCCGACGCAACGTCTCAGCAATATTCCAGCTTGGCAGAACCTGTCAGGGCATGGGGCAGGACTCGTGCACTGGGCCTCCCGGGGATTTGGCCTCAAACCATCGCAGAACCTGGCTATTGCCGGCCTCGGGGCAAAGCTTTCGGTCTTGAAGCCGGGTGATCCCGCCGTCGCCCAGGACATGGCCCGTGGAATATTCAGTCTGGCCGGAGCAACTGTTACGGGCAGGCCCGTGGAGGTTTTTGATGCTGCCCCGCCTCACACCGCGTGGAAGGCCGCGCTGCAAAACCTGTCATGGCTGAAGCATTTTTTGCCAGGCGACCTGGAACTCAATCGTATTGTGGCCCGGACTCTGGTTCTGAAGTGGGGCACTCAACGCACACACGCATGGGCACCGGGAATTTGCTGTCAGGCACTTCTTGCGCTCTCCTCTGCGGCGCATTTTCTCGTAGGCTCGGCGTCGTCGTCCTTTGACGCGCCATTCTATGCCCTTGTCGAAAAACTTGTCCGCCGCGTTTCGGAACTGCATCCGGCTACCTCCGGTGACCGTCTCTGGCAAGCCATTGCATTGCAGTATGCGAGCCTCGCATTTCACGGCTCGGCCACACTGCTTGATCAGGCCAATGCCAAATTCTGCGCCGTCATCAATCAAGTCATTCTGCCCGACGGGGGACATGTTTCGCGTAATCCCCAGGCGCTCCTTGAAATTCTCATTCATATTGTCCCCGTCAAAAACGCGATGACGGCAGCGCATGAGGCTGTTCCCCAGGCTTTGAATGCGGCCATTGAGCGGATGTTTCCAATGCTCCGGATGCTCAGTCACGGCGACCGGGGTTTCGGCAATTTCCAGGGTGCCGGGATGACAGACATGAACTGCATCAAGGCCCTTCTCGAACATGACACAAGCGTCGGCAGGCCGCTCCTTGCAGCACCCCACTCCGGCTACTGCAGGCTGGCACACAAGTCAGGACTCCTGATCATGGATACGGGCGTCCCGGTGCAATGCAACAGTCCCTTGGCATTTGAATTCTCCGATGGCCCCAACCGCATATTGAGCAACTGCGGAATGCCCTGTTCCGCCTCTCCCGAATGGCGGAAGGCAGCGGCGGATATTGCGGCCCATAACACGCTTGAAGTTGCATCATTTGAAAGCGGTACACAGAATAGTCTGCAGGCAGAGGTGGTGGCGTCTCCCCAGGGCTCGGTGATCAATTCTACAAATCAGATTTCCGGCAAATCCGGCAAAGTCTGTCATCACAGAAACATCTTCCTGTCGCATACGGGCGATGATCTCCGTGGAGAGGATCGCATTGTTCCGCTTGTTTCAGGAAATACTGTTGCGCCACCGCTGGATTTCATCATCAGGTTTCATCTCCACCCCGCCGTTAAGGCATCTTTCACCCGCAAGGGGACACGGCTGGTCATCATGCTGGCCAATCGCGCCGCCTGGCAGTTTATCGCCCGTGGTGGGGCCATGTCCCTTGAGGACAGCGTGTTCCTTGGAGATGAGCTTGGCCCCAGAAAAAGCCAGCAGATTGTTATCCGGGGCTCCACCGACGGTTCCATGCCAGTGAACTGGGCCCTCCGCCGGGTCGAAAAACCTTCGGCCGCCCGGCAGGAGATGGCGGAAATGCCGCTACTTCCTTTCTAGTGGCCTAATTGTCGCAGCATGCTATGTGCCTTATCGGCATTTTGTACCGGGATAGCCCAATGACCCATCCGATCCGACGCGCGCTCATTTCCGTTTCCGACAAGACCGGTCTGATGGAGTTTGCCCATGCCCTTGCAGCCCTTGGCATAGAAATCATTTCTACCGGCGGCACGGCAAAGAGCCTTCAGGCGGCAGGCATAGCCGTGACAGATGTCTCGCGTGTAACCGGATTTCCGGAGATCATGGATGGCCGCGTGAAGACCCTCCATCCCAAAATTCACGGCGGGCTTCTGGCTGTAAGAAATGATGCGGCCCATGAGAAAGCAAAGGAAGCCAACGATATCAATGATATTGATCTTCTGGTGAGCAATCTCTACCCGTTTGAGGAAACCGTCGCAAAACATTCCGGCTGGAACACCACGATCGAGAACATCGACGTTGGCGGGCCTGCGATGATCCGGGCCGCGGCCAAGAATCACGACCGGGTTACGGTGGTTATAGGTCCGGCGGACTATGCGCTGGTATTGTCCGAACTGGCTGCCCATGGGGGAAATACAACAGAGGCGACCCGCCGTTTCCTGGCGGCAAAGGCATTTGCCCGGACAGCCGCCTACGACGCCGCAATCGCCCAATGGTTTTCCACCGAACTCGCCGATCCCACCCCGGATTATTTCGCCACCGGAGGCAGACGCGTTCAGACTCTGCGCTATGGCGAAAACCCCCATCAGACAGCGGCTCTCTACAGCAGTCCCGACCTGCGCAAGGGCGTGGCCAGCGCAAAGCAAATTCAGGGCAAGGAACTTTCCTACAACAACATCAATGACACTGATGCGGCGCTCGATTGCCTGTCGGAATTCCGCGACGAACCGGAGTCTGCCTGCGTTATTGTAAAACATGCCAACCCTTGCGGTGTTGCCATTGGCCATTCACTTCTTGAGGCTTACAGCAAAGCCCTGGCCTGCGATCCTGTCAGTGCCTTTGGCGGCATCCTGGCGTTCAATCGCAGCCTCGATGAGGAAACCGCCTTTGAAATCTCCAAACTTTTTACCGAAGTGATTATTGCTCCAGGCGCCGATGACGGCGCCCGGGCAATTCTTGCCGCCAAGAAAAATCTTAGGCTTCTGCTTCTGGACGAAATCCCCAATGCCTGGGCCCCGGCCGTATCCGTGAAATCGATCATTGGAGGCCTGTTGGTGCAGACGCGTGATGGCTATTCCGTTGAGGAAATGAATTTGCGGGTCGTCACCAAACGGGAACCCACAAAATTCGAGATCAAGGATTTGAAATTCGCTTTCAGGATTGCCAAGCACGTGAAATCCAACGCCATCATCTATGCCAAGAACGGCGCAACCGTTGGCATTGGCGCTGGCCAAATGTCACGCGTTGACGCGGCCCGCATAGCCGTCCGCAAGAGCGAGGATGCGGCCAAGGCGGCAGGGCATGAACGGTCCCTTGTCCATGGCTCCGTTGTGGCCTCCGATGCTTTTTTTCCCTTTGCCGATGGCCTGCTGCAGGCCGCGGAAGCAGGTGCTACCGCCGTCATCCAGCCCGGTGGATCGATCAAGGACGATGACATCATCCGCGCCGCCGATGCCGCGGGACTTGCCATGATTTTCACTGGCGTCCGGCATTTCCGCCATTAGATTATCCATGCAACAGGGAGAGCGCCATGCTGGTCACCACCACTCACAACGTCGAAGGCAAACGTGTCGTCGAGTATAAGGGGCTTGTCGCCGGCGAAGCCATTCTGGGTGCCAACCTGTTCCGCGATCTCTTCGCATCCATCCGTGATATCGTGGGTGGCCGCTCCGGCTCCTATGAAAAAGTCCTGAGTGACGCGCGCAAGACAGCAATTGGTGAAATGACCGATAAGGCTGCTGAACTCGGGGCAAATGCCGTGATCGGTGTTGATCTCGATTATGAAACCGTTGGCACCAACGGCAGCATGCTGATGGTTACCGCTGCTGGAACTGCCGTTCGGATAGAATAATCAATCCGGATTGGGAAAATACCAGCTGCCTTTAACTGGCGCCTTCGTGGGCAGGACATTCTGACTGGCGGTTGAACGGAACTCCTGTTCTAGAGAGGCAAGTTCTTTTCCTGTACTCGCCTCAAGCAGCCGAAGCCTGGCTTTGTAGGGTATATTTTTCTTGACATCATGCAGCGGCTCAGTCTCGAACGCGTATTGCATTTTGCCGTCCTGAACGGGAAGGGTGGTCACGTACGGTTGGTCACTGCCGGGCACCTCGAAGCTTGCCTCAAGCGTAGCGCCCGCAGGCAGTGGCCGTAGAGGCTTAGCCACAAAACCGTAATTCATGGCCGAGTAGCGGTAATTGAACACAAACCCGCCGCCGAGAATTTTTAGGTAGGGCTTATCCGATTGATCCTCACATGCCGCCAGCAAGAGGCCTGCAAAACACAATAACATAAACAGGGGGGTTTTCATGATTTAGTCCTCGCTTTCGCGCCGGGGTGTGGAACCTGATATCCCCTCCGGCCGCAATATCAGAATAAGGATGATCAGGCCAAACACGCCCACATCGCGATAGGCCAGCGGGAAGGCCGCCGTCCACAGGGTTTCAACGGAAGCCAGAAAGATGCCCCCAATGAAGGCTCCCCGCAAGGTTCCGAATCCACCGATGACCGTTGCAAACATCGCTTTGAAGCCGAGCATTAAACCCATGGAGAATGTAACGCCACCATAGGCCACAGCCACAATCCAACCCGAAACACTTGCCAGCGCCGCAGACCAGACGCAGGACCATTGTAGTACGCTTAACGTATCAACGCCACAAAGCCGGGCCAGTTTTTCCGATTGAGAGCAGGCCATCCATAACCGGCCGATAGCAGTATATTTCATAACAAAGATTGTAAGGCCGCAGGTAGCAAGGGAGAATGCAATGGCCATGGCCTGCATGGCACCGACTTGAACGGGAAATGTGCCGCCGTGGATTTGCAGGCGGGCGCCATCAAAGAATGGGGCAATCCAAAGATCCCTGTTGCCCGATTGCATGCGCATGACCTCCTGCAAGACGATGGAGACGCCGATTGAGGCGATCATGAAGGCCTGCGACGAGGTCTTGACGAGGGGAGCAAACACATATGTGGCCGCAAACCGCCCCAGGGCTGCCGCGCAGAGCATGGCCGTGACCAGCGAAACTATCAGCGCCATGAGGGACTCATGACCCGCGACCTGCGCGGCAAGGGCCGCATAGATTGATGCAAATGCGGCGTACATCGCAAAATCGCCGAATGACAGAAATATCTTGTTGGTGATGCCTTGGACCAGCACATAAGCGACGGCAAGCGGTATGTAGAAGCTGGCCAGGGTAACGGCATTCAACACCTGTTGGAGCCAATAGCCAAGATCAAGCGAGGATACATTGTTCATCGTCCTGGCTCGCCATGGCCCGACAGGATTTGAGCCTCGCCCCACATGGCCCTGCGAAAGGCCTCGTCGAAATTCACATCTTTGACCATCCAGTGTTGCATATTGTTCGCATTGGTGAAACTCCACTCAGCCTGCCAACCCGCCATACCGCTTTTCCATGTAATACTCCCCATGATTACAACGTCGGCATCAGAATCGTATTTCAATTTTTCGAGTGTTTGCTGGCTGGCCGATGATAAGTTCGCAGGCTCCAGTTTAACCGCTTTCAACATTTCATCGCGTGGCAGCACCAAAGGAATTCCAGCCTGCCACGCGGCCGATGCGAGGGAGTCGCGCTGGTCAATGCCCTTATCCTGGTCACTGGTGAGGATATAGGACATGACATCAGTGTTTACCGCAAGGAGAACGAGGGTATGTGGGCGATAGCCCGTCCAAGCTGTTTTGCCCAATTTCTTGAGGAGGGCATCAATTTTCTCCTGATGGAATTCCACCATCAGGTCAAAAGGCCAGTCCCGTGTTCCCTGTTCATCGTGAATCGGAATGTCCGCCATGCGGTCATGCTCGGTGTAGCCTTTCACATAGTCTGCAACGATGCCGCTAAGCGCCGCATGAACATCGCCTTCTGAGATGTTTGGATCTCCTACGACCTTCCGCACTGCGTCCACCAGCGCACGCCCGAACCCGGGGATGCGTGTCTCATCCCTTTGCCCGGTGACGATACTCCGGGAGACATAGAGATTGGCGTGCGGTTCCAGGAACCTTTTTAGTTCAAAAGGCATGGCCAAAAAGTAAGACGTGATACCTGTGGCGAGGAGCGCGGCAGCAAACAAACCAAGGGTTCTCTTCATGGCACCAACCTATACTGCGATAGATTTGCATGGCGATTGCGCATGCGCATGGCTTTGATTTTTGAACGGTTGCCGCAGACCCGCATATCGCACCAGCACCTGCTGTTGTTTTTCGTCGTGTCAAGGAACAGCCAGCCACAATGCATGCCCTTGCATTGTTTGATGCGTGATCTGTCCTGCTGGGTGAGCAGGTTTATGGCGGCCTCGGCGATCGGGCCAAGAATCGCCGCGGCAAGATCATCATCAGGGTTCCATGACCAACCATACCTGGTGCCCTGCTGCAGGAGTTTGGCATTGCGCAGCGTTTCGCGATGCTCGGCAATTAAGGCCTTGAGGCTGGTTTCACCCGGCTTCCGGCCGGCAACAAAGGCAGCGTTGATGTCATAAATGGCAGAGCGAAGCGAAACCGCTCCCTGGAACATTCTTTCGGCAATGGCCCCCTTTTCTTTGATAAGCTTGCATCCCTGTTGCGCGGCAGAATCGGCGATGACATCCGCATGCCGGGCCCAGGTCAGGACATCCGAGGCTGATTTGAGGTGGTTGAGATGATGCTTGCCGCCCCGGCCTGATTCGGTGTTGGCGAAATTCAGGGCAAGGTTTTCCGCCACCAGCGTCAGGCTGCCGGCACGTCCTTCCGATTTGTGATCCACACCACCCATTCTGTAACCATCTAAAATACTTTTGATGGTTACGTCAAATCCATTGTTTCTGGGAAGACCATCGCCTACAAGTGAGTCCAATTCCGCCTGGTATGTCCAATGCGCAATCTCACCACCCTTGGCCTGGATGCCGACGACACCCTCTGGCAAAGCGAGCATTTTTTCAAACTCACCGAAGCCCGTTTTACCGTGCTTCTTGCGGACTTTGCCGCACCTGCCCACTTGAGCTCCCGCCTGCTGGAGGCCGAAAAACGCAATCTCGAATTCTATGGTTTCGGCACAAAAGGCTTTGTACTTTCGATGATCGAAACAGCAATAAATGTTACCAACGGCCAGGTTCCCGCCTCCATTATTCAGGAAATCCTCGGCGCTGGCCGGGAAATGCTGGCCCATCCCATCCTGCCCCTGCCCCATGTCCGGGAAACCCTGGAAAGCCTCAGTGAATTGTTCAAGCTGGTTCTGATTACCAAAGGCGATCTCTTCGACCAGGAACGCAAGCTTGCCCAGTCCGGCCTTGGCGAGCTTTTCCACGGGATCGAAATTGTCAGCGACAAGACTGCCCAAATTTACGAGCAGATATTTCATCGCCACGGGGACGGGCCCGGTCGCGCTGCCATGATCGGAAATTCGTTGAAATCAGACATCGTCCCGGCCATCGCCGCCGGCAGCTGGGGCATTTTCATTCCCCATGAGCTGACATGGGCCTTGGAACATGTGGAAGCGCCGAGCGATCACCCACGCTTCAAGCAATTGAACGGCTTCAATGAACTCAATGAATTCATTGCCAAAATTTCCTGATTCAAGGATTCTTGGAAAATTGGAGCGGGCGAAGGGATTCGAACCCTCGACCCCGACCTTGGCAAGGTCGTGCTCTACCCCTGAGCTACGCCCGCTGAGCGTATTGTCGAAGCCGGAAAAACCGACGAGGTGGCGCGTCTTATTGCCCAAGCCTAGCGTAAATGCAATAGCAAGCTCAACCTTCTTGTTTCCGGGGACAATTGACCGCAATGCCAGCCAGCCGTGATGAGCTTTTTCAACGATTTACCGACCTGGGGATCAAAACCACCACAAAGAATCATACCCCCGTTTTTACCGTCGAACAGGCACGGCTGGTCCACCATGATATTCCCGGCGGCCATTGCAAGAACCTCTTCTGCAAGGATGAAAAGGGCGTTCTTTGGCTCATTGTCTGCCTTGAGGACTCGCGCGTGGACTTGAAAACCGCCCCCGCGAAGATAGGCTCACGGCGGCTCTCGTTCGGCAAGGCTGAATTGCTGATGGAGGTCCTCGGCGTTGAACCGGGCTCAGTAACGCCATTCGGGCTTATCAATGACAAAAATGTGCGGACAAACGTGATTCTGGATGCAAGCATGATGGAAAATGAACTCCTGAACTATCATCCCCTGAAAAATGACGCGACGACGGCGATTCGCGCGGTGGACCTGTTGACCTTCATCAGATCTTGCGGCCACGCACCACGGGTTGTCGCAGTATCCGATACCGCATTGTAATTTCCGCGCAGAAGCGCCATTTCTAGAGCTCAAAAACAAGCAGGCACGACATGAACGATATGATCATAGGACAGAATGCGGCAACGGGCGTTTCTCCCGCTGACCTCATCAAGGATACCGATACCACCCGGTTCATGGCCGATGTCATCGAGGTCTCAAAGAAAGTTCCGGTTTTGGTTGATTTCTGGGCACCGTGGTGTGGCCCTTGCAAGCAGTTGACGCCGTTGCTTGAGAAAGTCGTGAAGCAGGCCAACGGGAAAGTCCGCCTTGTCAAGATCAATGTTGACGAGAACCAGCAGATTGCGGCCCAGATGCGCGTACAATCAATCCCCGCCGTCTTTGCCTTTGTTGACGGGCAACCCGTCGACGGCTTCATGGGCGCATTGCCTGAGAGCCAGATCAAGCAGTTCATCGAAAAGCTGGGAAGCAAGGGCTCGTTGGCAGAGGAGATTGCAGCTGCGGTCAAGGTTGCAGACGAAGCCATGCAGAGAAAAGCGTTTGAGGAAGCCCAGAACATCTACGGTCAAATTCTCGGCGTCGACCCCGGCCATGTCGGAGCGCTTGCCAATTTTGCAAGGTGCCAGATTGAACTCGGCGATCTTGAAGGAGCGGCGGCAACACTTGCCAGCGTTCCAGCAGACAAGAAAACCAACGCCGACGTGGTCAGTGCATTGGCGGCACTTGATCTTGCCTTGCATCCCGTTGACACCAGCCTGCTTGCGCAACTTCAGAACGCGGTGGCCACCACACCGGATGATTTTCAGAAGCGGCTGGACCTGGCCGTGGCCCTGAACGGCGTCGGCCAGAAATCTGACGCCATCGACCAGTTGCTCTATGTCATTCGCAAGAAGCGCGAATGGAACGAAGACGCAGCACGCAAACAACTCGTCCAGTTTTTTGAGGCCTGGGGTCCGAAGGACGAAGCCACGCTGCAGGGTCGCCGGAAATTATCGTCCATACTTTTTTCGTGAGGCACAATGAAATTTTTGAAAGATTATAACCGGCCGGCGGACTTGCCCAACACACTTCCGGTCTTTCCACTGCCCGGCGCCCTGCTATTGCCGCGTGCCGACCTGCCACTGAATATTTTCGAACCCCGGTATCTCGAGATGATTTCCGACGCCCTTTCAGGCGAACGCATGATTGGAATTATCCAGCCCAAGGATGATAACGATACAGGCGAGCGGCCGGGCTTAATGGCGGTTGGTTGTGCAGGACGAATCACCTCTTACACCGAGACGCCCGATGGCAGAATGCTGGTTACGCTGACCGGCATCAGCCGCTTTTCAATCAAGAGTGAATTGGCGCCGAAAACGGCCTACCGCCAGGTCGTGGCGGACTTCAACCCTTTTGCCATTGATCTCGTGATGGATCTCGGCGCCAATGAAGTCAATCGTCCGGCTCTCTTGACTGCATTCAAGGATTACCTGAATGCCAACAACATGAGTGCCGATTGGAGTGAAATCAACACAGCCTCAACCGAGGTGCTGGTCAACACGCTGTCCCTTCTCGCACCCTACCCGGCCAATGAAAAGCAGGCCTTGCTGGAAGCCCCGGATTTGAAGACCCGGGCAGATGTCCTGGTTGCGCTCACCGAAATGGCTTTGTCGAAGTCGTTCGCTGGCAAACGCCAGAAACTCCAATAGGAGACGCAATGTCCGAACCGCGCACAACAAATTCCAAGCTCCTGGAGATCCTTGTTTGCCCGGTCACCAAGACCCGTCTCGAGTATGACGCTGAACGGCAGGAACTTATTTCCAGGGCGGCGGGCCTTGCCTATCCCATCCGCGACGGCATACCGATCATGCTTCCCGATGAGGCGCGCGAACTTAGAGATGGCTGACCCCTGGCCAATGGAGCTGCTCTCCAAACAGGAGGGACGGACGCTCACCGTAAGATTTGACACCGGTGAAAGCTACGACCTCGAAGCGGAATATCTCCGTGTGGAAAGCCCAAGTGCTGAGGTCAAGGGCCATGGCCCGGGACAGGAACAGCTGGTCGCAGGTAAACGCCACGTTGCAATGACACGGCTTGAGCCCGTGGGAAGCTACGCTGTAAGAATTATATTCAGCGACGGCCATTCAACCGGCCTGTTCACCTGGAATTATTTGGCAAAGCTTGGCCGCGACCGGCAAACAATTTGGTCCGCTTACATCGACAAACTAGCCAGGGCCGGACAAACCCGGGGCTAGGGCAACTCGCCGCGGAGCAATTTGGGTAATGCCCCCGTTTGCCCAGCCGCCTCGCGGGCAAACATCTGTTTCAGGGTGGTCAACTGGTTTACCATCCGCAAGCCGGCGTCCCGCAGGGCGCGCAGAAGCGATGTATCATTTGAAAACAGCCGGTTGAGTCCATCCATGCTGGCGGCCGTTGCCACCGTGTCGAAGCGACGCCAGGCCGTATACCGTGCAAGCACAGCAAGGCCGCCGATATCTTGCCCCAGCGCATGGGCTTCGGCCACACATTCAGCCAGAGCCGCCACATCGCGCAGGCCGAGGTTGAGGCCAAGCCCCGCCAAGGGATGAATGATATGGGCCGCGTCGCCAACCAGGGCGAGGCGCTCCCCATGAAATTCCTTCGCAAAGAACATCGACAACGGATAGCCTTGCGGCTTGCCGATCAGCGCAATCTGTCCAAGATGGCTGCCGATCTCGTTTTGCAGTGCCGCTTGAAAATCCTGCGCGGGCAGGCTCAAGAGCCTCTTGGCTTCCACTGTGCCCTTGGTCCAGACAATGGAGGAGCGGTTTCCTGGCAATGGCAGAATCGCAAAAGGACCAGCGGGAGTGAAGTGTTCTTCGGCCTTGCCGCCATGGGGATGGTCATGGTCAAACGAGGCGACAATTCCCATCTGGTCATAGGACCAGCCGACAAGTTCAATTCCAGCCGCTTCGCGGAGCGGGGACTTTCCCCCATCTGCCGCGACAATCAGGCTGCCTGAAAGCGTGTCTCCGTTTGAGAGGGTAAGTTTTGCAAGTCCCGGCCCAAAACTCTGCCCGGCAACACCATGACCGGCGAACAGGGTGATATGTGGAGATTGTTCAACGCCAAGCAGAAGACCTTCCA
>JBAVOA010000280.1:0-2091 GCA_049691635.1 Aestuariivirga sp.
GCCTTTACGCACCTGGGATTCGATGTCGGCGGTCACATCGAGGGTTTCTTCGCCGTCGAGCAAATCGGTCTTGTTGAGGATCACCATGTCAGCGCAGTTCAGTTGATCCTCGAACAGCTCCTCAATCGGATTCTCGTGTTCCAGATTGGGGTCGGCCTGGCGCATGGCCTGGATGGTGGCTTCATCGTCGGCATAGCGGCCTTCGGCCAGGGCTTTGGCATCCACCACGGTCACCACACCGTCGACGGTGACGCGGGCGGAAATTTCCGGCCAGTTGAAGGCGCGGATCAGGGGCTGGGGCAGGGCGAGGCCTGAGGTTTCAATCACGATATGATCGATCGGTTTTTCGCGGCCCAGGAGCTTCGTCATGGCCGGCACGAAATCATCGGCCACGGTGCAGCAGATGCAGCCATTGGCCAGCTCGATGACATCTTCCTCTTTACACAGAGCATCACCACAGCCTTTCAACACTTCGCCGTCCACGCCCACATCGCCAAACTCGTTGATGATCAGGGCGATTCTGCGGCCATTGGCATTTTCCAGCAGATGGCGGATGAGGGTGGTCTTACCGGCTCCGAGGAAGCCGGTAATGATGGTTGTGGGAATTTTGGCGAGGCTCATGATGCGTAGGCGTCCTTGCCGAACTTCTGCAGGGCAAGCCCGAGGAACAGGCCGATCAGGCTCCAGAACACCGCGGCGGCAGCCACGGTATTGGCGGCAAACGCCGCCGCAAGGCCTGCCGGAACGGCGGTCCCATGGCTCGGAGGCTGAGGTGCGCCGATCACATGGGGCAGGGCGATGAGCACCACGGCCACGGCAACCCACGTCAGTTCACGCCGCGTTGCGATGAGATAGAGGCCAATGCCGGTTGCCACAATCGTTCCCACCCACCAGAGCTGGCGCAGCAGCAAATCGCCTGCTGGCATGCCCGGAAGTTCGGGCGGGAGACCCGCACCGGTTGCAACGGTTACGGCAAGAAAACCGCAAAGGCCCCAGATCAAACCATTGCGCGATGTGATTGCAATTCCGCTCAGCAGCGATATCCCTGCGAGCACGCCAGCAAAGCCCGCGCCCGCTATTACCGACGCCAGAGTTGTGAGAAGCGTCCGCTGCAAGCCGTCTGCCGGCTCCCATTCCGGTTCGTTGCCATTGCACATGGTCATGCCCGGCATATTTTCCACGCACTTCGCGGCAGGTTCTGCCGCGGATTTTGCTTCTGCCGCATCGGCTGCTTTTTCGTAAACTTCCGCTGCCAGAATTATCGGTGTCAGCCGCACATGCTGAATGCCACCCATGATAACGCCAGCCGCCATTCCCGCGATAAGTGCCGCGAGCACTATTCTTCCAATCATGGTTTTGATCCCTGATCTTTAGTGGCAGGGAAAGCCGATGGCGTGGCGCGTGTCGTGGGCCGCGTTATGGGCCGCACTGATGTGCGACAGGCCGACGAGGAACACGAGTGAAGCGCCGACGAACAGGCAGACGGCGCCTGCTGTGATGCGCTGTGAAACACTAAGAGATTGGGCAGATGAAGCAACAATGGTCATGGACACCCTCCGTGCGACCGGTTTCATTTGGGACAAGATGTCCCTGTTCTTGCGCGGCAGGTCTCCTGACTTCGCGGGTCGCTGGTTTCATGCGGGCCTTCCCGGTTTCCCAGTGGCATAGTTCGCATCAAACCTCGCCGCTTACAGTTGCGGGGGCAGTCACGGTTTTGGCCCCATTTGGGTCGTCCTCACCGTGTTCCCTGTTAGGCTCTTCACCGTATGGTTTCTGAGCACCGAGCCCTCCTGTTGTGCCAGCCCCGGGTCGGTTCCGTCAACTTGATTCTGGGTTGGGTGGTTTCCTGGTTAGAATTTCCGATTTGGGCCGATGCTGTCGAAAAAGTCGAAAAATCGATCAAGCCAAAAATTCCTCCGAATGAAGCTTTTAGCGATTTTCGAAACTGAACCGCTCCCCGTTCAATTCTGGTGATCGCTGGTGAGTTTGTCGCATTACTAGCTGGTCCCCCAGCCGCGTGTGACAACATCTCTTCCTTGGTCCTGCAAATTTTTGGTGGCCTGCCAAATTTCCCTTTTTCGACAGCATCGG
>JBAVOA010000281.1:0-6648 GCA_049691635.1 Aestuariivirga sp.
ATGCAGGCGTTTGCTGAACCGCGCCCGCTTTGTGGCACTGCCAATGAGGCCAGCATAGGCAAAGTCCGGACTGCGCAGCACGCCATCAATGATCTCGAGATCAAGCGGGTGGCTGTGGCTCATCACCAGCGCAAAGCTGTCCGGTGGCGCTCCAGCAATTTCAGCAACCGGATTTACACTTTGAATGGTCACCACATTGGAAGGCACCACAGAAGGAAATGCTCCTTCACGGGGATCAATCCAGATGACATCAAACGGCAGCGGCGCAAGGGCCAGAACAAGGGCGCGGCCCACATGCCCTGCCCCGAAAAGATAGAGCCTGCGGTTGCTGTAGCCAAACTGCTCGGCAAAATCCGCCGCCAGAATGCGCCCCGAGACAGCAAATACGCCCTTTGCTTCCTGCGCGGCATAGCACTTGGCTCCCGGCAGATCATTCGCCGCAAAGACTTCGGTGACCAGTTGAACCCGCCCACCGCAGCATTGGCCAAGATCGGGACCCAGCGAATGCGTACCTAGCTTCTGCTGTGTGGGCGTCCCCAGCAGGGCTTGCGCCTTGGCAATGGCCTGCCATTCCAATGTGCCGCCGCCAATGGTTCCATGAAATCCAAGCGGCGTGACGATAATGCGCGCACCCACTTCGCGCGGCGCTGAACCTTCAACCTTGACGACAGAAACCATGGCACAGGTGCCATGGGCTTCCAGGGATTTGACGATATGTGCCCAGACTTTCATGGCTGCATCGCTTTCACCGCCCGCAGGATGGCCTCCGGTGTGGCAGGCACGGCGAGTTTTGGAATGACCCCCGGTTTCAGGCTGGCGATGGCATCTGAAATGGCGCACCACACGGAAATCGGCAGCATCAGCGGCGGTTCGCCCACCGCCTTGGACCTGTAAATCGAATCCGCCCGGTTGCCGCCACTCTCATAAAGCTTCACCCGGAAATCCTGGGGCACATCGGAAGCGCAGGGAATCTTGTAGGTCGAAGGCGCATGGGTGCGAAGCCGGCCTTTTTCATCAAACACCAGCTCCTCCGTGGTAAGCCACCCCATGCCCTGCACGAAGCCGCCTTCGATCTGTCCGATGTCGATGGCCGGATTGAGCGAACGCCCGACATCATGGAGAATATCCACCCGGTCCACCCGCATTTCCCCGGTCATCGTGTCGATAGTCACTTCCGAGCATGACGCGCCATAGGCAAAGTAAAAGAATGGATTACCCCGCCCGTTGGCGCGGTCCCAGGTGATCTTCGGGGTTTAGTAGAACCCCGTGGACGACAGCGACACGCGTCCGCCATGCACCTTCTTGGCCAACTCGCCAAAGCTGATGCGTTGATTGCCAATCAGCACCTGGCCCTTTTCAAACTTGATGCGTGACTTCGCGACTTTCCATTCCTTCGCGGCAAAATCGATCATCCGCGTCCTGATGGTGGAAGCCGCGATCTTGGCCGCCATGCCGTTGAGATCCATGCCCGATGAGGCCGCCGTCGGCGAGGTATTGGGAACCTTGCCCGTGGTGGTGGCGGTAATCCGCACGCGGTCTGCTGAAATGCCAAACACCTCGGCCACGACCTGCGCAATCTTGATATAGAGCCCCTGCCCCATTTCCGTGCCACCGTGGTTCAGGTGAACCGAACCATCCGTGTAGACATGGACAAGGGCACCCGCCTGGTTGAGATGGGTGAGCGTAAATGAAATGCCAAACTTGACGGGCGTAAGTGCAAGCCCTTTCTTGAGAACCGCATTCTTCTTGTTGAAGGCCGCAATAGCCTTGCGCCGCGTCCGGTAGCTGCTGGATTTTTCCAGCGCTTCAATCACCTCAAGGGCGATATTGTCTTCAATCTTCTGCCGGTATGGCGTCACGTCACGTCCGCGCCCATAGAGATTTCGCTTGCGCACATCAAGCGGATCAAGTCCCGTTTCAATGGCGATGGCATCCATAACCCGCTCAGCAAACACCATGCCCTGCGGCCCGCCAAAGCCACGGAAGGCCGTATTGGAAACCGTATGGGTGCGCAGCCTCCGCGACTTGATATGATAGGCCGGATAGAAATAGGCGTTGTCGCTGTGGAACATGGTGCGGTCGCACACACCTTGGGAAAGATCAGCTGAATAGCCGCAGCGCGCCAGAAAATCCACGTCGACCGCGGTCAGCCGAGCGCTGTCATCATAACCGATCTTGTAATCGATGCGCAAATCATGGCGTTTGCCCGTCATCATCATATCTTGGTCCCGGTCCAGGCGGCACTTGGCCGGACGTCCCGTGACATGAGCGGCAAGGGCCGCCAGCGCCGCCCACTGGGCCGCCTGGCTTTCCTTGCCGCCAAAAGCCCCGCCCATGCGCCGGCATTCGCAGGTGACCATGGCATCAGGCACCTTCAGCATCTTGGCGATGCAATGCTGCACTTCGGTTGGATGCTGTGTCGAGGAAAAGACGGTCATGCCGCCTTTTTCTTCGGGCAGGGCAAGCGCCACCTGTCCTTCAATATAGAAATGCTCCTGCCCACCCACATGAAAACTTTCCGAAATCACGTGGGGCGACGTCTTGAGGGCCTTTCCGACGTCACTATGGGTGAAAGCATAGGCGGGCAGCACATCCTTCGTGCCCATGGCAAGGGCGTCTTCAACCGTGACAGCCGGTGCCTTGCCGGCAATTTCAATCTTCGCCAGCCGCGCCGCCCGCCGCGCAATCTCCCGTGTTTCCGCAACGACGGCAAAAACAACCTGGCCATGGAACTCGATGGAGCCTTCAGCGAAAATGGGATCATCGCCAAGTGCCGGGCTGCAATCATTGACGCCCGGAATGTCATTTGCGGTCAGAACGGCCACAACACCAGGAAATCTCCGGACGGCATCAAGATTCAGGCTGGCAATCTTTCCACGTGCTTCACTAGGCGCGTAGCCCGGCTCCACATGAAGCGTGCCCTCGGGTTCACGCATGTCATCAATATAGACCGCCGACCCTTGCACATGCAGCACGGCGCTGTCGTGGGCCAGCGAAAGGCCAACCGTTTCAGTTTCGAGGATGCGCGCGTGCGCGGCCATGTCAGGCGGCCTCCCCCCGAACCCCGATAACCCGCGTGGCGCGGGAATTTCCCGAGGCAACTTCCATCAGGGCTTTGCGGAGAAACGCCCGCGCCGCATCAAGCCTGTAGCCGGCCGAGGCGCGCATGTCGCCGATAGGTTGATAGTCTTCCGCCAAAAACGAAACTGCACGCTCCCACTCCTTGGGCGCATCAAGCGAGACGCCACTGAGTGCGGTCTCAGTTTTTGCCGCACGCTTCGGCGTTGCAGCCATGCCGCCAAATGCAATGCGCGCCGAAGCAACTCGGCGTCCATCAAGCGTGAACTTGAAGGCGCTCATCACCGCTGAAATATCCTGGTCAAAACGCTTCGTCAGCTTGTAGGCACGAAACGCCTCATTGGCCTTGAGCTTGGGAACATCGATCCGCCAGACCAGTTCGCCTGCGGCGCGGTCCTGCTTGCCATAGGCCACGAAGAAATCCTCCAGCGGCAGGCGCCGTTCATCTTCCCCGTGGCGCAGATGCAGCGTGGCGCCCAATGCGATGAGCATCGGTGGTGTATCGCCAATGGGCGAGCCATTGGCAATGTTGCCGCCGATGGTGCCGGAGGCGCGAACCTGCTTGGCCCCAATCCGGCGGATCACTTCGCCAATATCAGGATCAATCGAGGCCAGACGTGGCCCCGCCTCCGCATAGGTGGCGCTGGCGCCAATTGACAGATGGTTCCCATGATCGGTGATGTCGCCGAGACCTTCCGCACGGCCGACATGGATGATCTTTGGCAGGGTTCGCAGTTGTTTGGTAATCCACAACCCCACGTCTGTTGCTCCCGCAACAAGCGTGGCGTCGGGATGCGTCGCAAAGAGTCTTGCCAGGGACTCCCGCGAAGCAGGTGACGCATAGAAAGTACTGGTATCGCCCACAAAAATATCTGCAGCATCATGAAGTGCTGACAATTGACGTGCGGTTTCCGGCGCTGCCGCAGCCCAGCTGTCGGCGGGCTTTCCCGCGCAGGATTTCACGGCTGCATCAATGATCGGGCGGTAGCCCGTGCAGCGGCAAAGATTGCCCGCGATATGATCTACAATCTCCTGCCGCGTCGTCTTCTGGCCCGCGTGATACAGGGTGAACAGCGACATCACGAAACCCGGCGTGCAAAACCCGCATTGCGAGGCGTGATTGTCCACGAAAGCCTTCTGCACCGGGTGCAGTTTTCCGTTGGCCGCGAGATCATCAACCGTGACCAGCTCCTTGCCATCGATCTGGCCGAGAAGCAGAATGCAGGCATTGACCGGCTCATAGACCACCCGGCCATTTTCCAACGAGCCCAGCGCCACGGTGCAGGCGCCGCAATCGCCCTCGTTGCAACCTTCCTTGGTGCCCTTGGATTTTTCCTCAAGGCGCAAGTAATCCAGCAGTGTGCGCATGGGCGTGACCGAGGCAAGCTCGACAACCTGTCCCCGGCGCAAGAAACGGATTGTCTGGCGCGCCATGTTCTCAGCTCCCCCGGTAAGTTGAATAGCCGTAAGGCGAGAGCAGCAGAGGCACGTGATAGTGTTGCGCCAGATTGGAAATGCCAAAGCGAATGGGAATAACATCAAGGAATGGCGGTTCATCCAGTCTTACGCCGCTTGCGCGCAGATAGGCACCGGCATGAAACCTCAGCTCATAGGCACCGGCCTTGAGGCTGTCGCCTTCGAGAATGACCCCGTCAACCCGGCCATCGGAATTTGTGGTTACAGTTTTGATGGGTTCCGGCTTGGTGCCAACAGACCATAATTCGATCTTCAGGCCCGCCGCAGGCTTGCCTGTACTCGTATCAAGAACGTGCGTCGTCAGACGGCCCATGCGCTTCCCCGAGAAACCCATCGAATTCCGCTCTTGCTGGCAGATAAGGGTTTTGTATCACATCGCTTTCGTTCTAAAAAGAATAATAAAGGCACATAAGTGTTTACTTTTTTCGCACATCAAAAACCTTGGGCAATTGTTGTTTGGCAAGCTCGAGAAACGCCCCCGCGGCGGTTTTCCGGTCAAGCCCGGGGCGGTGCACCAATGTCAGCCTGCTGGCCGGAAGCTTGCGGTCGGCAAGCGGAATGAACACCAGGGCCCTTTCCGAAATATCCCTTTCAATGCCAAACATTGTCTGGAAGGCAATGCAGCCGCCATCGCGCGCCAGTGCTGCCATCAGGCGCAATGAGTTGCACTCGAACAGGCGCCCATGCCTTGGCCCCCGCGCGCCCAGGGCCCGGTCCAGAATAAGGCGGATGCTGAGCTCGCGGGCGGGCCACGCAATGGGATAGGCCATGCACTGGGCAAGCGTCAGCGACTTCATCCTGGCAAGCGGATGGGACGGCGCCATGGTCGCACCCAGGGGAATGCCGCGCTCGAACTCAACCGTCAGCCCCTCAAGGGCCGAAGGATTGAAGGTCAACCCGACATCGGCCTTGCGTTCGCGCACCAGTTCCGTCACCGCGTCGGAACCAGCGACCGTGATGGCCGCCTGCACGCCGGGAAATTTTCGGGAAAAGGCGATCAACAGGTCAGGCAGGAATGACATCGAAAGGCTTTCAACCACGGCGATGTTCACCCGCCCCCGCGTGATGCCTTTCAGGCTCGCCAGCATGTCGAGCGTGCCCTCATGGGTTTGGCTGACCGCCTGAAGGCCGCGCAACAGCTCAAGACCGGCTTCCGTCAGGGCAAGGCTGCGCGTATGCCGCTCAAACAGGCTGATTCCCAACTGCGCCTCGAGCAACCCAATCTGCCGGCTGATGGCGGAAGCCGCAACGTTGAGATGACGTGAGGCGGCACGCACCGAGCCAAGTGTCGCCACCGAGACAAAATGTCGGTACCCCGTGGCAAGGTGCAAATCTGACGAAGGCAAGCTCCAGGTCCCCAGCAAAAACCGGCTTCAACTTGCGGCCACTGTTATTGCCCTGTCAACCCAGCCATGTGCGAAGGCCCTAGGATTTGCCCGCCCGCAATAGTAGGTATCTCGGCCATGAGCAAAACCATCAAACTCGCGGCCGATATCGGCGGCACATTCACCGACATCGTTTTGGAGGATGGCACAAAACGCTGGAGTGGCAAGGTTCTGACCACCACACAGGCGCCGGAACTGGGCGTCATCGAAGGCATCGGGCTGGTCCTTGGGCAATCGGGAATAGAGCCCGCCAACATCGGCGTCTCCATCCACGGCACCACCCTTGCCACCAATGCCCTGATTGAAAGAAAAGGCGCAAAGACCGCCTTTGTCACGACCAAGGGTTTCAGGGACATCCTGGAACAAGGCTATGAAAAGCGCTTCGATCACTATGACCTCATGATCGACCGTTCGGTGCCGCTGGTGCCGAGGACGTTACGCTTTACCGTCGAAGAGCGTCTGTCCGCCGATGGCGACGTGCTGGTTCCGCTTGATGAAACCGCGTTGCATGACCTGGCCCAAAAACTCCGCGATGAAAATGTGAAAGCCGTGGCCATCGGCTTTCTCCATGCCTACGCCCATGACGGACACGAGCGGCAGGTGCGTGATATCCTCGCCGCCGCCCTGCCGAAAGACGTAACCATTTGCATTTCCAGTGAAGTGGCCCCGGAAATCCGCGAGTTCGAACGCTTTTCCACGGTTGTGGCCA
>JBAVOA010000282.1:0-3932 GCA_049691635.1 Aestuariivirga sp.
ACTTTCGGCAGTCATCCAGGTGCGGTCGGAACGGCGCTTGGCAATGCTATCGGTTTTCATGGGAAGAGGCCTTTCGATTGAAGCTTACATTAGACGAAACAAGTGAAGTTGAAAACACAACAGTCGGTCGTGTCCCAGGTCGTTAACTCATAAACAGACATAGTCTGACTGGTATGTCGATATCCGCTCCTGGACCTTAAACGGCCCTTTCCTGCGGCCGTCGCCATGTCACAGAAGGGCCGATACTGTTGCAAAAGTCGGTAGGTCCTCTTGGTTCGCAACAATATAATCCAATCGGAGTGCCGCGCGAAACAATCATGCAAAGTAGCTTGCCTTCTTGAATCAATATTGCGCGTCAGGATATCAAAAATACTTTTGCAACAGTATCGGCCAGGAGCGGACATGCAGCAAATCACTGAATATTGCCAAGACAATATAAATTCGGGGCTAGGAGCATCAGCATTTCCAGCCTAACCAATGAAGAATGAAAGTTCTCACATCAAGAAAAGGGATCGGCAGCGTGCAGTGCCTGCGAGGATTATCGCTTAGATCGTGTCCGAGCATTTGTAGTTCGCTGGGTCTGTTCGGCTTGCTCAAGAGAGCCAGACGGTGAGACCTTTTGAGGTCCTGTTGTCGCTAACCAATCTGCTGACACTCGTTTTCTTGACGGTCTTGCCGGTCGGTCCGATGAGTTGGATGCGTCATTCAGCACCTGCGGTGCTGATACTAGCGTTCGCAGAGGTGTTGCTAGAAGGCCCGCGCTGGCAGATGTTGCCGGCTTACGCTTTGGCCGGAGCGTTCTTCCTGGTCTGGCTCCGCCGGAACTTCGCCAGGGCGGCCGGAGGCTCCAGGCAGAAAGACGCCAATGGCCTTGCATTCACAATGGCCATTGGGTTAAGCGTGCTCGGGCTGGTACTCTCAGTCGTTCTGCCTCTTGTTCTCCCTGTTTTCGGCTTTCCGCATCCGACGGGGTCCTATGAAATTGGAACGCTGACCTACCACTGGGTAGATACTGCGCGTTCGGATATCCTCTCCAATAATCCGAAAGACCGCCGTGAGCTCATGGTGCAAATTTGGTATCCAGCCAAGCAGGACCGATCGTCGCCGCGCGTTCCATATGTACCAAATGCCGACGCGCTTGTGCCACTGGCACGCCTGCTGCATGTTCCTGATTTCACTTTCGGGTACATGAAATATGTGACGACGAACGCAGCCCTATCCGCTGCTGTAGCAGATGACAAGCCCAACTACCCGGTATTGATCTTCTTGGAGGGAGCCACTGGCTTTCGGCAGATGAATACCTTCCAGGTCGAAGAACTGGTTTCGCACGGATATGTGGTTGCGGCCGTCGATCAACCATATACCGCAGAGTCCGTGGTTTTCCCGGATGGACGTCAGATCTTCGGGTTGCCTTTTGACCAAATGAAACCCCTGATCCGCCAGAGCTACAGTAAGAGTGAAAAAGCGCCGATATTGAACGGACATACATTCGAGAAAGGTATTATCCCGTATCTCACGCAAGACGTCACCTTCGCGCTTGATCGACTTGCTGCGCTGAATCAGGATGATCCAAACGCAGTCTTGACCGGGCGGCTGGACCTGCAGCATGCGGGTGTGTTTGGAATCTCGCTGGGCGGCATTGTCAGCGGTGAAGCCTGCCGCATTGAGCCGCGTTTGCGCGCCTGCCTGATCATGGATGCACCTATGCCAACCGAAGTCTTCAAGTTCGGTTTGTATCAACCAGCCATGTGGATCACCCGGGATGCCGGAACGATGCGACTAGAAAGACGCAAAGCAGGCGGTTGGTCAGAGACGGATATCAGCGAGCACCTAACCACTATGCGGGCGGCATTCGAGAACGTGCGGGGTGATGGTTATTTCGTGCAGATATCCGGGATGTTCCATCTCAACCTGACCGATATCCCACTTTGGTCGCCAATCTTGTCTTGGCTGGGCATTATTGGTCCTATCGATGCAAAGCGGGCGCATAGCATCATCAACGCATATTCGTTAGCATTCTTTGATCAGCACCTGAAGGGCAGCCCGGCAACTCTGCTCGATCGTAAAGCAAACCAATATTCTGAAGTGCTCTTCGTGTCGCACCGACCCTAAGCGGACGCGCTCTGATTCCGCTCCGGGCCAGGAGCTGCCCTCAATGTGCACTAGCAACAGGGGTATTACCACCAGCTAACAGGCCGATCTCCAGGCTAAAATTCATCGAAGCCAAATCTCAAGCTTCCCGGCGGCCATACGACACGTTGCACTCGTTAGCTGGAGAACTGAGGGCACTTAAGCGAAGTTGGGGCGGCCACGCCGAGATTGCGGCTAGTCTAGGATCAAACGATCAACCAGCGCGTCCACAAGAGTACTTGATAGCCACTGCTGATAGCGATCAGGCGACCATCCGCCTTCGTCCACCATCATCCGGTAAACATCACGGCTCGTGTACATCCACAGAATGCGGCGGGCATCTTCAATTGTCAGACCAGGCCGCGCCAAACCCGCTTCGAAAAGCATGAGAATGCGCTTTTCCTGCATATCGTAACGGATGCGTTCGAACTCTTGTTCAAGCTTCCGCAGTTCCGGAGAAAACCCGGACGCATGCCTGAGCAGGCCTAGGCCACGGCTCTCGCTTTCATAAATGGAGCGCGCCACATGTGCCGTCAGTTCGACAAGTCGCACCGGGCTGGACACGTTGTCGAGCAACTTTTGCGCGGTTTGAAACGGTCCCCCAAACAGGGTTCGTTCCATGAGTGCCCGGACAATGCCTTCTTTGGATTTATAGGCCGCATAAATGGTCGATGCTGCGACACCAGCCTTCTCGCCGATTTCCGCAATCGTCACTTTATCTATTCCCTTCCTGCCCATCAGTGCCTGGGCGGCGTCAAGAATGCTCATGCGTGTGTCCAATGCGGACTCTGCTCTCAGCCGCGACGAGTAGCTACGGGTGCGAGGCGTTGACATATTCATTGTAGTTAGCTATATCCAATTATCAGACTTTGCAACAGATGCGTAAGGAGGGCAGATTTTGGATCTTTTGGCAAATCAACCAGCCATCGGAGGATGGAATTCCCCCGCGGCATTTGCGGCACTGCTGGCAACGATAATATCCGCCGCATCGCTGATCATCCTCCATTTCCTAAGCCCCGAGTTCTCGCCATCATGGCGCATGATTAGCGAATATGCCAATGGGCGTTTCCACTGGCTGTTGACGCTTGTTTTCATCAGCTGGGCAATGAGTTCCTTCGCGCTTGTGGTTGCACTCTGGCCCCTCTGGGCAAACGCCCTTGGCAAGATCGGGCTGGTTTTTCTGATCCTTGGCGGTATCGGGCAGACAATGGGCGGGCTGTTCGACATCAACCACAAGCTTCACGGCCCCGCAGCCATGATCGGGATTCCTTCGCTGTGCATTGCAGCTGTCATTCTAACAATGGCATTGTCGCGCCGTGCCGGAATTTCGGCACCGCCCCTATGGTCGGCTCACCTGCCGTGGATAAGCTTTGCGCTGATGCTTGGTGCCTTGGCATTGTTCTTTTCAGCCTTGAAGGGTGCGGGCATTGATGTGTCCAGCCAAACGAGCCCGTTGTCTGAGCTTCCCTCAGGCGTAACAGGCTATGTGGGCTGGGCCAATCGACTGATCTTTGCCGCGACCTACATCTGGACAACATTTGCGGCGCTGGCTGTCCTCAATGCAGAAAGCAGTGTGTGATGAGCTTCAAGGCTTACATCGACAATATCCATACCAAAACAGGGAAGTCCCCAGAGGATTTCCACAAGGCAGCGAAAGCAATGGGACTGCTGGGCGATAATTACAAGGCGATGAAACTCGTCGACTGGCTCAAGGGGGAATATGGTCTGGGCCATGGTCACGCCATGGCAATCGTGCAGGCCTTCAAAAACAATGGCTGGATTTCCCAGGGCAAGTCCGGCAC
>JBAVOA010000283.1:0-6205 GCA_049691635.1 Aestuariivirga sp.
TCAGGTGCGTTGTGGTTAGCGAACTCGGATGGC
Organism: Aestuariivirga sp.; assembly: GCA_049691635.1. Classification (GTDB taxonomy): domain Bacteria; phylum Pseudomonadota; class Alphaproteobacteria; order Rhizobiales; family Aestuariivirgaceae; genus Aestuariivirga. The sequence continues at coordinate 34 of JBAVOA010000283.1, forward strand.
GTCAGCCAGCGGAGCCTCGAGTGGGGCCTCTGGTGATTGTAGTCGTTCCTCCACTGAGCCAGCTCGATGCGAGCATCGGTCAGTGAGATGAACAGCGTTTCGTTCAGTTTTTCATCTCGGAGTTGGCATCACTGACGCCGTGTTTCCGGCACAAATCAGTTACCGAAACACCGGCCTCGCGCTCTTTCAGTATCCCGACGATCTGTTCTTCACTGAAACGGCTGCGCTTCATTCTCTGGTTCTTCCCTCTCAGGCCAGAGCTAGCTTCAATATGGATTAAGCACATGGGGCAAGGTCAACAGTTTTCAGCTCATCCAGTTACCGCCGTCGACGTTAATCGTCTGAGCCAAAATATAGTCGCTTTCGGCGCTTGCTAGAAACACGGCGGCGCCCACGATATCGGCGGGAACGCCCATCCTGCCGAAGGGCACCGCCTCGCCGACCAGGCGCTTCTTCTCGCCGATGGGCCGGCCCTCATATTTCGCAAAGAGGGCATCGACCTGGTCCCACATGGGCGTATCGATCACACCGGGAGCAATGGCGTTCACGTTGATCTTATATTTGATGAGTTCGAGCGCCATGCTCTGGGTCAGGCTGATCACGGCGGCTTTTGTAGCACAGTACACGGCCACGCGCGCCTCACCGCGACGCCCGGCCTGGCTTGAGAAGTTGATGATTTTTCCACCTTTTCCGCCGGCTATCATCTGCGCCGAAATGATCTGGCTTGTGAACAGCAGGCCTCGGACGTTGATGTCAAATTGCCGGTCAAAATGCTCTTCGGAAATCTCGGCAAGGGGTGCCATGTTAAAAATGGCCGCGCCATTCACGAGAATATCCGGAGCGCCAGCTTGATCGGCAACGAGACTGGCCATTTCCGCAATCGAATCGCGTTTGCTTACATCAACCGCAACCGCGATTGTCTTGTGGCCGATGTCTTTGGCCGCCTGTTCTGCTTCATCGAGCAGGAGATCGGCGATCACGACTCGGGCTCCTTCTTCAACATATTTCTCCGAGATTGCACGGCCAATTCCGCGCGCGCCGCCGGTGATCACCGCAACCTTGTTCTTCAATCTCATCGCAACTCCGTTAATCCAGTTGACAGCAAAAGATGATGGATGCATAGCTATGCATAGGCCGAAGTGGGCCGTCAATGTGTGAAATTCGGATACTGTTTCCTGGTTCGCTATTGTTCGTTGGTTGAGGCCAGGCCGCTCCGAAAGGCAAAAACAACTGCCGTTGAAACCGTTGCCGGGCTGCTCAAAATTATAATCAATTCAATAGAGATGTCGGTGGCCATGACACCTCAGCACGGGAGGAATCTATCCAATGGTTAAGAAAATCATTACGACGGGAGTCAGCCGGCCGATATTGCGCCGGAGCTTCCTGAAAAGTGCCGCCGCATTCGGTGTCGTGGGGGCATTTCCTGCAATTATTACGCGCAGCGCTTCAGCGGCGGACATGCCGACCGTCGTCAATTCAATCCGTTCTTTGTCCAATCCCTATCATGCAACCTGGAACAAGGGCGGCGCAGCGTTCGCGAAAGCCGTTGGTGCTGAGTATGTAACGCTGGTGACCGAGGGCAACAGCGAAAAAGGCATTGCCGATATCAAGGCGATCCTGGCGAAGACCGGTGGCAATTGCGTGATTAACGTCGATCCCAATGACAGTCCGGATGCACGCCCGATCATTGAGGCCGCCAAGGCAGCCGGGGCCTATGTCGTCACCCAGTGGAACAAGCCAAATGACTTGCATCCCTGGGATTTCGATCCGAACTATGTGGCCCACATCTCGTTCAGCGGCGTGCCCTACGGCAAAGCAATGGCTGAGGCGTTGATCAAAGCCATGGGCGGCAAGGGCGGCATTGTGGCCCTCGGCGGCATTGAATCCAACGTACCTGCCATCGAGCGCAAGGCTGGCTTGATGCAGGCGCTTAAGGAAAATCCCGGCGTAGAACTTCTCGATATGCAGGTCGCCAATTGGTCGGCAACGGAAGCACTTGAGAAAACCAATGCATGGCTCACCCAGTTCGGTGAGAAAATCGGCGGTGTGTGGGCGGCCAACGATGACATGGCGCTTGCCGCTGTCGAAGCCTTGCGGGCCGATGGCCGCGCCGGAAAAGTGCCGGTTACAGGCATCGATGGCATCCAGCTCGCGGTTGAGGCGGTTCTCAAGGGTGAGATGGCTGGCACCGTTGCCTGGGATCCGTTCTGGCAAGGCGGCATGGGCCTCTCGATCGGCTATCATGCCAAGACGGGTACGTTTGACCCTGCAAAAGAGGGGAAAGAGCACAGGGAGTTCTACGGAACGGGTGTTACAATCACTGGAGAGAACGCCCAGGCCTTCTACGACTCCAATATCAAGGCCGAGCCGACACTCGACTGGAACGACATCTGGGGGCGTGCAAGCGGTCAGATTCAGTATAGCTGACCCAAAAGCCTGGGGCGCGCGCTGGATAGAACCCGCGCGCCCCGATCCCTCACTTCGTCACTTCAAAGGATATCGCTTCAGCGTATAGTCTTTTGCGAAGTGGATAACTGTTTCTGCCAGTCAGCGAGAAGACTTTGAGCAAGATTGCAAGTGAACCAGCAAATCACCAGCCGCGCACGCGGCACTGGCGTGTCGCTTCATGGGCGCCGCTTCTCGTCCTGGTTCTCCTGTGCGTCATTATTACGGCGATCAATCCGAATTTCCTGACATTCGGCAATCTGGTGAGAATAAGCCAGTCGGCAATGATCCCGCTAGTTCTTGGAATAGGGGCGACATTCATTATCCTCATGGGATCAATTGACCTTTCGGTGGAAGGCGTTCTGACCCTTGGTGCCGTCCTGACATCCATGCTCGTCCTCAATGGCGGTAATAGCAACGACTTCGGAATTCTCGCTGTTTTTATCATCCTCCTGGTCGGCGCAGGCGTGGGCTTTATCAATGGGGTGATCCATGTGCGCCTCAAAGTTCCCTCTTTCATGACAACGCTTGGAACCTGGTTCATCGGCGTAGGCGTTGCAAACGCCCTGCTTGGGGGCATGGCCGTTCGCATCAATGATCCGTGGGTTCGCGGGCTGGCAGTCGAGCGTTTCCTAGGTTTTCCCTGGGGCGTATGGCTCGCGTTGCTCTGCCTTGCCGTGGCACTGATTATCCAGAACTACACCCGGCTGGGGCGCTACATTTATGCCCTTGGCGGCGGAGAAGAACTTGCAGCGCTCTCCGGAATTTCAATCACCCGCGTGCGGATTATTACCTTCACCCTAGCCGGTGTTTTTTATGCCATAGGCGGAATACTGGCTTCAGCCCAGCTTGGTCTCGGCAATGCGCAGATCGGCAATGGCAGGCTTTTTACCACAATCACGGCCGTTGTCGTTGGTGGGACATCGCTTTCCGGCGGGCAGGGAAGCGTGCTGCAAACTTTTGTAGGCGTCCTCATCGTTGTGGTCCTCTCGAATGGAATGGTTCTCATGGGCGTTCCGCCCAGTGTCCAGATCGGCGTGCAGGGCCTTATGATTATCGCGGCGGTGGCCTTGTCAATTGACCGCAAGTTGATGCGGATCGTGAAATGAGTGCGGGATCAAAGGAGTCAGCTCTGTCGCTGGTCAAGGTCGACAAGCGTTTTCCCGGGGTACATGCACTCAAACAGGTGAGCATTGACGTCAGGCGCGGTGAAGTTATTGGACTGGTTGGCGAAAATGGCGCCGGCAAGTCCACGCTCATGAAAATTCTGAGTGGTGTTTACCAACCTGACTCAGGGGAAATTCTGATTGCCGGCCAACCTACAAAATTTGAGAATGCTTCCGATGCCAATCGCAAAGGCATCGGCATGGTGTTCCAGGAACAGTCTCTTCTTACCAACCTGACAGTCGGGGAGAATATCTATCTCGGAAATGAGGCGCAGTTCACGCACTACGGCATTGTCAACTGGCGGTCGCTTTATGCGGCCGCCAAACGCCAACTGGCGAAGGTTCAGGTCGATGTCGATCCCCGCATGCGCGCCGACGATCTTGATTTCGCAGCACGCCAGATGGTCGAGCTTGCCAAGGCGCTTACCCTCGAAGAGCATGCCAGCGACCATCTTGTCATCTTGCTTGACGAGCCGACATCAGTATTGGAGCGCGCGGAGATAGACGTACTTTTTGAGCGGGTTAGGGCGCTCAAATCGCGCGCTTCCTTTGTATTTGTGTCACACCGGCTTGATGAAGTGCTGGAGCTTTCCGATCGCATTTATGTGATGAAGGATGGCGCTGTGGTTGCTGATCTTCCGGCGGCGGATGCCAATGTCACCAAGCTTCATCATCTCATGGTAGGCCGCAGCCTACAGGCAGAATATTACCGGGAGCCGCTGCAGAAGCCGTTCCAGAAGGAAGTTGTGCTGGAAGCTGACGAACTTTCTCTAGGAGCGGCCTACAAAAATATCAGTTTCAAACTGCATGCCGGCGAAATACTTGGCATTGCCGGAGTCATTGGATCGGGCCGGGAGGAGTTGGCACGGACGCTTGCAGGGTTTGCGCCTCAAAGCAGTGGCCGCTTGCTGGTCGCCAATCACGAGGTTAATCTCAATACACCCGCGCAAGCAGTTGATATTGGCATCGGCTATATACCGCGTGAGCGGCGGGTTGAAGGCCTGGTCCTGTTTTTGCCGGTTGCCGCCAATATCACCCTCGCGGATCTCGATACGCTTACGCGGCATGGCCTGATTGATGCGGGCGAGGAACGCCGCCTGGCAAAAAGTTGGGTAGACCGCCTGAAGATCCGTACCCCCGGCATCAATACACTTTGCTTGAATCTTTCCGGCGGAAACCAGCAGAAGGTTGTTCTGGCGAAGTGGCTCAACGCCAAAGCAAAAATTCTGATACTCGATCACCCAACGCGCGGCCTTGATGTCGGCGCCAAGGAAGAAGTCTATGAACTTGTTCGTGCGGTCACGTCCGAAGGCGTGGCTGTCATTCTCACCTCCGATACGCTGGAGGAAACCATTGGTCTCAGCCATTCGCTGCTGGTAATGCGCGATGGCGTGATCACCTACAGGGGCGACGCGCTGCCTGGGCATAAGCCCAGTCAGATCGATCTCATCGGACACATGGTGTAGGGCCTGCAATGCGCAACATTCTCCAAATGTTAGGTTCCGACAGATTGCGGCAGTGGCTGCCGCTCGGCACGCTTGTCGTTCTCGTCAGTGTCGTGGGTGTTTTGCAACCTGTATTCCTCGATCCATCCACACTTCTCCAGCTTGCCAGCGACACGGCAGTTCTCTTCATTCTGGCAACAGGTGTCACCTTTGTCATCATGCTGGGGGGCATCGATCTCTCAATCCAGTCAATGGCATCGCTTGCCAGTGTTATCGTCGCACTTACGGTCGCCCGGTTTGGCTATGGTTCGTTTGTACTGGCAGTCGCGGTTGGGGCGCTCGCGGGATTGCTCTCGGGCCTTGCCCATGTCTGGTTGAAAGTACCATCGTTCATCGCCACGCTGGCCATGGGGGGAGTCCTGTTCAGCACGGCGCTTGTCTCGTCCAAAGAGCGCTCCATTACGCTTGGTGATGTTGACCGAAGCTACCAGACATGGATTACGGGAGCGGTGTTTGGCGTTCCGAATGTCATTGTAATCGGCCTGATTGTGCTGATTGTTGCCCATATCCTTCAGGCTCACACAAAATTTGGCCGTTACAGCGCGGCAATTGGCGCCGGTGAGCCTGCGGCTTACGCATCCGGCGTCAAGGTTGATCGTCAGAAAATCTATGCTTACGTGCTGTCAGCCAGTTTTGCGGCGCTCGCAGGAGTCATTCTTGCCGGCCGGCTGGCGAGCGGCTCGCCAACCCTGGCGGCTGAACTGCTCTTGCCTTCAATTGCCGCCGTTGTTGTGGGAGGAACCGCAATTACCGGAGGTGTCGGCAGCATTTGGCGGACGCTGGTCGGGGCGCTGATCATTTCCGTGGTGCGGATCGGAATGACCTTTCTCGGCGTCAATATATTTGCGCAGAACATCGTATTTGGTGCGGTCCTGATCGCGGCTGTGGCCATTACCATCGACCGTTCCAAGATTCCGATTGTTAAATAGACTGGAGATAGAGAGCCCATCATGGACTTAGGCCTGAAGGATAAAGTCGCTGTCATCACGGGGGGAAGTATCGGCATCGGGCTTGCCGTGGCCAAGGGCCTTGCTGCCGAAGGTGCCAGTATCGTTA
>JBAVOA010000284.1:0-5033 GCA_049691635.1 Aestuariivirga sp.
CGGTACGGGTTGCCAGCTTCCAGTCCTTCGGCATTTTCTCATCAGCGGTGCCGACATAAGGCGGCCATTTCGCCGCACAGGCATCATAACTGGCGGATTGGTCGCCCTTGTCCTTGTCAAATGTGTAGAGCGTCATGCCGTTTTTCGCCGTCAGCATTTCAGCAGCCTGAGCGCCCGTTGCAAAAGCCAACAAGGCTGCCAATACCAGTGCGTTGCGTGGGGTTACTAACTTCATTGGAATATCTCCTTGCGCCCAAACCCGGACATGGGTACGGCAAGATTAAGTTGAACGACAGGCCCAACTCTTGCCTCATACCGTTCTACGGACAAATGCCTGGTCTGGACCACGTCCGGCTGACGTGAATAGCGGGCTCGCTCAACGCTCAAACAGGTTGAAATTCATCCCATAGGCCCATTCGGTCCGGACCGTGTTTTCCGCCTCCTGAACCAGAACTTGGGCATCAATACCGATGGCCCCCATGGCGTAGGCTGCTTCGACGGCAGCTTCAATGGCTTCTTCCTGGTCGGGATAGGGGCCATAGTGCTTGTCTTTGAAGCTAATCTTCCATTCATTGTTATGGAATATGATGAAATACTGCTCAGACACCTTGGGGCCTCCCCAATGGATTCTTGATGAGCTATCTATACAAGACTGTAAGCATGAGTCGATACAAAGTAACATATCCTCCACAGATGCTTCCGCACGCGGATGAACCTGAAACTGCAAAAATTGTGGTGTGCCAGCCGCTTCTCGGCGAAAATCCCGGCGGATCAGATCACCCGCACCAATTGCCATGGCCCTCAATTCAAATACCGGGGCTCAGGCAGGCTCATTAAACAACGCTTTCACTTCGCCGCCGGTTTTTTCCGGCGCAGGGCGCTGATGATGAAGCCAATGGTTGGTATCAGCAGACGCGCGGCATTGCTTTCTCCCGTCAGTCCACCCAAGCTGTCAGCAAGGTTCTGGCCCGTGTGAAAATTCGCTTCCAGGGCGGCAGCGGCGGCCTTGCGCAAATCTTCGGCCATGGCAAGTTCCGGGCTTGGCTTTGCAGCTGACGCAAACAGCAGCACCGGGACGGCCAATGCCAGATTAGCGAGGCCCAGAGCAAGCGGCGTCCAGACCGGACCCCAGGCGGTTTCCAGATAGTTGAACAGCGCGAGATTGACGAAGACCAACCCCAACAGGGAGATGGCAACGGCAAGAATAGAGAGCACCAGCTTGCGGGCCAGCAGACGCAGGCGGATTTCCGCAACGAGCCCCTCGGCCCGGGCATAGAGTCTGGCGTTCCTGGCAAGAGATTGGAGGTTCATGGTGCGCGCCTCACTTTGCTGTCAGCCGACCGATCACGATGCCGAGGGCCAAGGCCCCCGCCACCGTGGCAACCGGGTGTTGGCTGACGCTCTCCTCGGCTTCGTCAAAGAGAGCGTGGACCATGCGGTTCAGTTCGGCGATCTGACCCTCGACACCGGCGGGTTCCTTGCCCGTTTCAGCGGAAGGCTCCGCGGACTTCCCCGCAGGCGGTGCTCCCTCGCGGCTCCGCCAGCTTTCAAATTCGCGACGCAGCTCATCAAGCTCCCGTCGCAGGCTCTGTGCTACAGCCATCAGAGATCTCCAAAAGTTAATTCCTGACCCATGACTGCCCATGTTAAGCTTGGGGGCAGGACTGGCATTGATCCGGGTCAATGGGTCACGTTGCGGAGAGAGTGTTTAAATGGCAACTGAACTTCCGGCGCACTACTGGGCCACGGACCCGGCCAAGCTGATGGCCAGCCTTGCCAGCACTCCGCAAGGCCTTTCCGCGGATGAAGCGGCCCGGCGTTTGCAAAGCCATGGGACCAACAGCGTCGGCGACGACAGCCGTGTCCGCCCGCTCAAGCTGCTGGCCCGGCAGTTCGAAAGCCCGCTGGTGCTTGTCCTCATTTTTGGCGCGGTGCTCTCATATGTTCTGCAGCAATGGATCGATGGCAGCATTATTCTGGTGATAGTCGTCAGCAGCGCCCTGCTCGGCTTCTATCAGGAGTATGCCGCCTCGACCGCATTGCTCGAACTGCGCCAGAGGCTGGCGCTGACGGCCAAAGTGCTGCGCGGCGGCGTTGCTATTCCGATACCCGCCTCAGCCATTGTTCTCGGCGACGTGGTGCAACTGTCGGCGGGAAACCTGGTGCCGGCCGACGGCGTCATTCTGACGGCCACCGACTTCCTGGTCACCGAGGCCTCGCTGACTGGCGAGTCCATGCCGGTCGAAAAGCAACCCGGGACAGTTCCCGCTGATTCAGCCATCGGCAGGCGCAGCAATTGTGCCTTCTCCGGCACCTCGGTGCGTAGCGGGATTGCCAACCTACTGGTGGTTGCCACAGGCGCGCAGACCGAGTTGGGCAATGTTGCCCGCTCCATTGGCGAAGCTCAGCCCGAGACCGAGTTCGAGCGCGGCATCCGGCAGTTCGGCTATCTGCTGGTCAAGGTCATGATCCTCATGGTGCTGTTCGTGCTCACCGTCAGCCAGCTCATGGGGCGGCCGCTGATCGAATCGCTGCTCTTTGCCGTGGCCCTTGCGGTGGGCATGACGCCTGAACTGCTGCCGGCCATCGTCACCGTCACGCTTTCGGCGGGGGCGCGTAAAATGGCCACGCAAGGCGTCATCGTGCGGCGCCTTGAAGCACTGGAAAATCTGGGCTCCATGGACGTGCTGTGCACCGACAAGACCGGCACGCTGACCGAAGGGGTGGTCACGCTATCGGCCTGCCTTGATCTCGACGGCAAGGAAAGTGCCGCGGTCCGGCAACTGGCTTTTGTCAACGCCACCTTCGAAACCGGCATCGAAAATCCCATCGACCAGGCGATCAGCGAGGCCGGTAAGAAGGCGGGCCTCAGCACCGGAACCTACGTGAAGGTCGATGAGATGCCCTATGACTTCGTGCGCAAGCGTCTCACCATTGTGGTGGCCGAGGGCAAGAAGGCGAAGAGCCGGCTGATGATCACCAAGGGTTCCTTCAAGGCGGTCATGGCAAGCTGCTCCAGCGCTGTGGTCGCAGGCAAGACGCAGAAGCTCACCGCAGACATCAGCTCAAAACAGGAAGCCAGTCTCGACAGGAACGGCGATGAAGGCTTCCGGGTGCTCGCCGTCGCCACGCGCGATGTGGCACTGCAGGCAGACTATACCATAAAAGATGAGTGCGACATGACGCTGGTGGGATTTCTGCTGCTGGCCGATCCACCCAAGGCTGATGCGAAAAAGGCGGTTGCCGATCTCCTGGCGCTTGACGTCCGTCTTAAGGTCATCACCGGGGACAACCAGCAGGTTGCCAGGCACGTGGCCAAGGCCATCGGTCTCAATGTCGATACCTTTCTCACCGGGCCGCAAATCGCCCTCATGAAGGATGAGGCGCTCACCGTGATGGCGGACAAGGCCGACATCTTCGTTGAGATCGACCCGCAGCAGAAGGAGCGGATCATCCTTGCCCTGCAGAAGGCGGGCCATGCGGTGGGCTACATGGGAGACGGCATCAACGATGCGCCGGCGCTCCACGCCGCTGACGTGGGAATCTCGGTAGACACCGCGGTGGACGTGGCGCGGCAGAGTGCGGACATCGTGTTGCTCAAGAGTGATCTCGATGTGCTGCGCCAGGGCGTAGAAAGCGGCAGGCTTACCTTTGCCAATACCCTCAAATACATTTCGATCACAACGTCCGCCAATTTCGGCAACATGATCAGCATGGCACTGGTCACGCCTTTCCTTCCCTTCCTGCCGCTGCTTGCCAAACAGATACTGCTCAACAACTTCCTCTCTGACATGCCGTCGATTGCCATCTCAAGCGACAATGTCGATCCGGAACTGGCGCAAAAGGCCGAGCGCTGGAATGTCAGCGAGGTCAAGCGCTTCATGATCGTGTTCGGGCTAGTAAGCTCGGTCTTCGACCTTTTGAGTTTTGCGGTTCTGATGAATTTCTTTGTGGCGGGCGAAGCGGAATTCCAGACCGCCTGGTTCGTGGTCTCGCTGCTCACCGAAATCACTGTCGTCTTCAGCCTGCGCACCCGGCTGCCGGCCTTCAGGAGCAAGCCCGGCCTGCCGCTTGCTATGGTGACGCTGGCCATTGCCGCCCTAGCGGTGGCGCTGCCCTATGTGGGGCCTGTTGCGCGGGTTTTCAGTTTCGTTGCGCTGCCCCCCGTCGTCATGGCCCTGCTCCTCCTGATCGTACTGGTCTATCTCCTGGCAAATGAAATCACAAAACTGTGGTATTATAGAAAGTAGAAGCACGGAACCAAGGTCACTGGGAATCAAGGACGCAACCACCGTCGCGTCCCCGCCAATTCGCTCATATCATTTGATGCCACTTTTACTTCGACGGCAGCATTACCGTGTCAATCACATGGATCACGCCGTTGTCGGCAATGATGTCGGCCTTCACGACCTTGGCGTTATCCACTGTTACGCCGGCCATGCCCTTCGAAATGGCAAGTGTACGATCTCCGGATGCCTTCAGCGTGCGGACATGTACTGGTCCCTTGGGAAGCTGATTGGACATTAGAACGCGCGGCAACACGTGATATGCGAGAATTGCGGCAAGCTTGTCTTTGTTTTCCGGCTTCAGCAGAGACTCGACCGTGCCCGCAGGCAGCTTCGCAAAGGCTTCGTCAGTAGGTGCAAAAACCGTAAGATTTTTGCCCGTTGCCAGGGCATCGGCCAGGCCCGCAGCCTGTGCGGCTGCAATCAGAGTGTTGAATGTGCCGGCGCCCTTTGCGGTCTCGACAATGTTGGCTGAAAATGCGGCACCGGACATGAGTGCAAAGGCCACCGCCGCGCCAATAATAGTTTTCTGCATAGTGTTCTCCCTGATGGTTGATTTTAAACACTGCCTCCGTGGAACAAAAGGTTTCCAGACAGCAATCTCTAGACTTGTTCTAGTGGCCAGCAGAACGGCGGCGGCAACGGATTGGATCAGTCTGTCTTTCGCTTCTTGTTCACGAATGTGTGATCGCGGCAGCCAGGCACGAGCGTCAATATCAAGTGGTGATTCCCGGCACCGAAATCAAA
>JBAVOA010000285.1:0-1556 GCA_049691635.1 Aestuariivirga sp.
TTCTCCTGGGTCCACACCGTGTTAAAGAGCGACCGGATGATCTTTTCAGCGTTCAGATCGGTTGTCGGCGTCTTGCTATTCTTGAAATGGGTTGAAAGCGCCACCAGGGTGGCGTCATCCATCTTCCGGGTCATGTCAGCATCTTTGAGATAGCCCAAACGTCGCAAGAGACGCTGGATCGTCGAGATTTCCAGAGGTTGGGGCTTGCCGAAGCTGTCCGGGTCAAGTCCCGCCGCAGGGTCGCCGGACTCCGCCGCCGAGAACATTCCTTGGGCCTGGACCGGCGAAGGCCCAATGAGCGGTATCGCCATGGCCAAAGCAAACGTCATCAAGAGGGTTGTACGGTGTAACATCATTACTCAACTCCATTACTATCTTGCGGAATCGACCATGGCCCTGGTCGGCTTTGACTTATACTGTAGGTTGTAAAACCTAGCCCATCTCATGCCTTTCGTCGAGAGGTCCGGTTTTGCTGCAATTATGGGTGGTTCGGGTGGTCAGTGTCAGGCCAATGACAAATGTCGGCCATCTTGGCGAAGTTGCCGTGATAGCCGCATTAAAGACCGGATAAGCCTTGCCCCGCTGCTTGTCAGGATCGCTTTCTGAATGGGCAATGAACACCGTCTTCAGGGCAGGTTCAGTGCCGCGAGGGCAATCTCTTGCCCTTAGGGCAACGTCAACCCAACTCCCCAAGAAAGGACCATCAACATGACCACGAAATCTGGCGATGCCACATTGACCCGTCGCAACCTTTTCAAATCCCTTCTTATGCCCGCAATTGCCATGGCCGCTGTGGCCGGTGTCGCCACAACGTCTGTCTCCAGCGCCCAAGCACGCTCGCCATCCTACATCCAGGGTTATATCGCCGGTAAGGCGATTGGCCGCAAACATGGCTACACGGATGGCTACAAGGGGGCCTACAAGGCCTCCTATGTGGATGAGCTGATCAATGGCCGCTCGCGTAGTTTTTCCGTGACGTCCGAAGACTATATCCGGGGCTACAAGCGCGGCTATTTCCAGGGTTATAAGCTTGGCTATCGGGCTGGTGAACGCGATGGCGACCACGACGGCAGCCAGGATGCGCGGAACTGGAAGGACAACCTGCGCGAAGAAATGCGCCGGTGCATGGAAAACGGCACCTGCGGTTGAGCGGCAGCTTCCGGGTGATTGGGAATGACGGACTTGAACAAGTTCGTCATTCCCGCGCCTGCACGCGGTAAGCCGGCGCAGGTTTTATCTCCTGTTGTTTCTGTGGAACGGGCCGGCTTCGGGAAAGATGGAAGACTCCAAATCCATACATTGGGTCAGCAACGGTCGTGACCAATGATGCCTGTCAAAGTCTGCTTCGGGCCGATATTGTTGCAAAAGTCCTAAAATGCTGTGTCGCGAATTTCCCGCCAGAGGACGTAACAAGCGGAAACCACTGGTCAATGAGCCTTCAGGTTCGCTGCCGAAGTCGCCCGCGAGTTTAGCGAACAATGGCTTAGTCCCCCACACTATTTATCGAACACCTTGCTCTTGGCCCGGAAAACTTGTGCTCGGTGATGCAAAAAGAC
>JBAVOA010000286.1:0-7782 GCA_049691635.1 Aestuariivirga sp.
CCTGGAGCTGCGTTGGCGGTCCCGGTTCTCGTCGTCATCAAGGTCTTTTGCGACAATATGGACGGGCTTTCGGGGCTCGGCGAATTCCTGTCGGCGCGCCACGCCGCAACGAACGGCGAGAGCGAAGCTGAGAGGACATAAACCCGGCCGGGCCGCCTGTCTCAGATAACGTGAAACAGATAGAGAAGGATGATAACGGGAATCGGCAGGCCGATCATCCACAATAGAATTCCACGCATGGTTTGAACTCCCAAAAGTTTGCTTGCGGTCTGTTTAGGAAACGCCGCCCGGCAAGCTTTTGTTCCAGTCCAACGCATCACGCAGGTTGACACGCAATAGATCGGCTTGCGCGGAACCAATCCCCGTCCCTGACGTTTAAAAATAGTGAGGCTCATCCTCAGCAGGCTTTCGGGCCAACCCAAACCTGATCGAAAAGAAGGAGAAATTTCCATGAACTCGATAATTTATCTGGTCGGCCTTGTCGTCGTTGTCCTGTTCGTTCTTTCGTTCTTTGGGTTGCGGTGAGTTCTTACCGTCAACATTATCAACCAGGAGAATATCATGGCCATTAAAACACTCGACGATCTGTTCAACGAAACGCTGAAAGACCTTTACTATGCTGAAAAGAAGCTGGTGAAGACCTTGCCGAAAATGATGAAAAGGGCCGGCTCTTCCCATCTCAAGGGAGCCATTGAAGGCCATCTGGTCGAAACCGAAGGCCATGTCACGCGCCTTGAAGAGGTTTTCGCAATGATGGGCAAGAAGCCCGCGGCGAAAAAGTGCGAGGCAATCGAGGGACTCCTGAAGGAGGCCGACGAGGTCATGGACGAAATTGAAAGCGCGGAGGCTCTGGATGCCGCCATCATTTCTTCCGCCCAAACGGTCGAGCACTACGAAATTGCACGTTATGGCACGCTGGTCTGCTGGGCCCGCCAGCTGGGAATGGATGACGTTGAAGCCTTGCTTCACAGAACACTCGATGAAGAAAAAGCGGCCGATCAAAAACTCTCCGGACTCGCGGCGGAATATATCAATCAGCAAGCCGCCGCGTGAAGTTTACCACCCGATACAAAAAAAGGGAGAGGCCAATTCGCCTCTCCCTTTTTCTTGGGCGTTCTAAAAAATTATTTGTGGCGGCTTGGGCGGGAAACCGGGCGTTTCGCGCTTGTGCCGTTGAAAGCGGCCGGCAACAGGGATCCGAGCACAACGCCAATGCCGAGGCCTGCTGCGCCGAGGATCAGAGGTTTGTCTTCGATCAAGGCTTTCAGCGCGTTTGAGTTGGGCAACGTCATATGGCGCGCAGACTTGGGAATTGCGCCTCCGACCTCGCCAGCCCAGGCATAGGCGTCACCAAAGGCGCTCTTGCCGCGGGCGATGAGCCGGGCGGCTGAATCGCTATAGCCGGCGAAGGTCGATTGCGCGTCCAAAGGGCTTTTCTTTTCCGTGCGCGAGGACCGCTTGGCGGTGACGGTTTTCTTGCGGGATTTGGTCGGGTTCGCGGTCTGATCACTCGATTTCATGATTAGTCTCCTTTTCTGATGTTGAAGTATTGGGCTGGCGAATGCGCCCACGGTGGCTCCGTGCGGTTTTTCCAAACTTGAAAATCTTGGCGGATGACTGCACAGACGTGTTGAACAACCAGGCCACGCCAGCCACAACGCCTGCGGCAAGAAGGGGATGGCGTTTGACCGCCGAATAGGCCGGCAGCAGGTGGTCGAACTTCGGGTCGATATGGCTGAAAGCCTCCTCGGCCAGGCTGGGGAGCGTCATTCGGCTTCGAAACTCACCCAGTCTTGTTGTGAAGTCGGCGCGCCGGTCGCGGGCGTCTCTTTCCAGCTGTTGCAAAGTCTTCATTTTTGCACTTTTCCCCGCGCGGTCCCCGACAGCCAGTGAAATATGAGGCCGGTGGGAGGCGTCTTGCGCGTCAGAAAATACCGGGCCAGCATCAAGAGGGCACCGAAAATAACGAGCAGGATAAGCCCGATGGTCAGGCCGGCAAGAATTTGACTGCCCATGTAGGGTGCCAAGGCGGCTACGCAGGTCTGGGCCAGAATAACCAGGGCAACGATGAATGTCGCAATGCCGAGTAGAGCGACAAGAAGTCCGGTAAGATAGCTGCGGAACATGACGCCAGCTTCGGCTCTGGCCAAGGCAACTTCCGCTTCTGCCCAGCGAACGCCGGAGCTGCCCAGTTCCGTGAGAAACTCCGGAAAAGCCAGCCTTGAGGCAGGTTCTTGCAGCCGCTCGGAGCTGCCCTTAGGCATGCGCCTGTGCCTTGCCATTTGTGCCGCGCCGCGCCGGCGCTGAGCGCTTGCGGCCACTTGCTGCGGTCCTGCGTGTTTTACCCGCGCTACGGCGCGAACTCGCCGCGCTCACCGGCGGCCTCCGCAAGAAAAGCCCGGCGGCCATTCCCGCCATCACCGTGAGCGTCAAGGTTGCGACAGGGTGGCGGCGTGCGAAAATTCCGGCATCGCCCGCCATCTGCTCTATTTCCGTGTGAAGGACGTAGTCGGAGAGATCCTCAAGGCTTTCCGCCGCCGAAGCCACGTGGCCCCGAAGGTTCGGCATGTCAGTCATCGCGGCGGCGAATTCGCGGGTCGACGAAGCGAGGGAATGCAGTTTATCGGCGCCCATTTCCTTGCGGCCCCTGGCAAGGGTGCCAGCCAGCGCAAGCACGTCCTCGAAAATGCGGCGGGTGCCGCTTTCATAACCATTTTTACCGTTATAATGCTTGTTGCTGCCTGTTACTGTTGATTTTGCCATGGGAAACTCCTTCTATTTGAAAATGTGTGTTCGATCACATAACGACTGGTGGCTCGATTGGTTCCGCCCAAGCGTGAAGCCCGGGACTTCAGTAGACAATTTCAACGTCCGGCATTTGTCTCGATATGGTCAACTGACGCGACGGGGCCATTCTTTGCTATTAAATGGAATAGAGCGTAGGAGAATAACCGCACATCCAGTGCCGCTCGAAAGGACTGAATGGACGAGATTGTCGATGGGAGCACCCTGGCGAGAGCCATGGTGGATACGGTCAGGGAATCCCTTCTCGTGCTGGACGGAGATCTGCGCGTTGTCGCCGCCAGCCGGTCGTTCTACTCAACTTTCAAGACGACCCCTGGCGAAACAAAAGGGCGCCTAGTCTATGATCTTGGCTCTGGTGCGTGGAATAGCCCAGCCCTTCGCGAACTTCTGGAGCGGATTATTCCCGAACATGGAGTGATGGATCATTTCGAAGTGGAACAGGATTTTCCAGGCATCGGAAAACGCACCATGCTGCTCAACGCCCGCAAAGTGTTCTACCAGGGCGACCTGAACACAACACTTCTGTTGGCGATTGAAGATATTACTGATCGCCGTATTGCGGAAAGGCTTTTGCACAGTCTCAGTGAGCAAAAAGACATGCTGCTCTCGGAAATGAGCCACCGGGTTGCCAACAGCCTCCAGATCATTGCCAGCATCCTGCTCCTGAAGGCCCGGTCGGTGCAATCGGAAGAAACACGGGGGCATCTCGAAGATGCCCATCGCCGCGTCATGTCGGTTGCCTCGCTGCAGCAGCACTTGCAAGCGACAGGCAAAGGCGAAAAAGTGGAAATTGGTTCCTACCTGTCAAAGCTTTGCGATACACTGACGGGATCGATGGTCAGGGAAAAGGCTTCAGTCGCGCTGAAGGTGGTTGCGGACGCAGGCACCGCGACATCGGAGCAGGCCGTGAGCATCGGCCTGATTGTCACCGAGTTGGTGATAAATGCCCTCAAGCACGCTTTCCCGGCCAACATGAAACCAGGTACAATTTCGGTCGGCTATGAAGTCAAAGGAGGCGACTGGAAACTGTCGGTTTCAGACAACGGGGTCGGCATGCCAGAAAAGTTGAACAAGGAACAAACGGGGCTCGGCACGACGCTTGTCAAAGCGCTGGCGCAGCAGCTGGAAGCGCAGGTCGAGACGGTAACCGGCGATAAGGGCACGGTCATTTCGGTCACCCACGCCACCTTCTAGTGCAGTCCTGGCCGGACATTCTCCGCCCCACCTACCCATGGGTGCAACCCTTATTATTCCTCTAAAATTATTTCACAATCGCTGGAACCTCTTCGATTGCCCAACGTTGGGTCCAAAACTACGCCTGATTGTGAATGCCAATTCCATGGCTAATCCTTGCCGCGACGTCGGGTCATTGTGGTTGGTGTTGCCTGTTTCTGGGGGAATCTCCGTAATGCCAGCCTTTCCGGACGACAATAAATGAGCGACAATGGGTGACACACCAGCGACTGCCAGTCGGTTCGAAAGCGAAAGGCGTTCGCGTCTGGCTGCCGAAGCAGCGTTGCGGCTCGTTTCCGAACGCCTGCAAAGGGCCGAGGAAGCCGCAGGCGCATTGATTTATGACTGGGACATCGTCACCCGGAAGATTTGGCGTAGTTCCGGTATCACGCGGATTCTGGGATGGCAGCCCGAAGAGATCGCAGCGACCACGGAAGGCTGGACGGAAATTCAGCACCCCATGGACCGCGAGCGCCTGAAGACCCTGCAAGACCCCGAGTTTCCGAGGACAGATGACAACTACGTCATGGAGTATCGCCTCAGGCACAAGGATGGGTATTACATCTGGGTGCTGGATTCAGGCCGCGTGTTTCGCGATGAGCAAGGCACGGTCCAGCGTCAAACCGGGGTCATTATCGACATTTCCGCACGCAAGAGGGTTGCGGAGACCCTCAGCCGGCAGACGGACCTGATAGAGCTGTCATTCGAGCCGATCTTTGTCTGGCATCCGGAAAAGGGAATTGTCGAATGGAACAGGGGCGCCGAGCAGCTCTATGGCTATTCCCGGGCTGAAGCCCTGGGTCAGATAAGCCATACCTTGTTGCAGACGACGCGTTCAACAGATGTCACGGATTTCATGAAACTGCTCAAGACGGTGAGAAGCTGGACCGGCGAGCTGCAGCAGCGGGCAAAGGACGGCCGTCAGGTATTCGTCGAGAGCCGCCATCAGGTGATCGAAACCGACGGTGTATTTCTGATCCTTGAAACCAACCATGATATCACTGAACGCAAGCGCGCCGAGGCGGAAACGGCGCGCATGGCGGCCGTCGCCTCGGCATCGCTCGACGCCCTATGCGGAATAACCCTGGATGGCGTGATTGAAACGTGGAATCCAGCGGCGGAGCGGCTTTTTGGCTACGCGGCCTCCGAAGCGATAGGACAGCACATCGGCCTGCTTGCCGGCCCCGGCCAGCATCAGGAACAGCTCGAAATCATGGACCACGTCCGGGCCGGGGCATCGATTGCACCCTATAATGCCTGGCGTCGGAGAAAGGATGGGACTTTCTTCGATGTCTCAGTAGCACTTGGTCCGGTCAAGGATAGGGATGGTTCCGTCATCGCCCTTTCGATTGCCATGCACGACATCAGCGAAAGGAAGGAATGGGAGGCGCGCCAGCGGTTGATGACACGCGAGCTTGCCCACCGCGTCAAGAACTCGTTCGCCGTCTTGCAGGCCATCTTGCGCTCAACTCTGAAAACGACTTCAGATCCGCAAGACTTCGCCGCCAAATTTTCCGGCAGGCTGCACAGCCTCGCTGCAGCGCAGGATATCCTGACGGACAATGACTGGAAGGGGGCGGAACTCGGCTCATTGGCGCGGCACCTGCTTTCAAGCTATATCGCCAAAGAAGATAATCGCCTGACCGTTTCAGGCCCGGAGATCAATCTGCCGCCCGATTATGCGGTGCCGTTCGGCCTCATCTTCAATGAGCTGGCGACAAATGCGCTGAAGTATGGCGCGCTTTCGGTTCCAGGCGGCAAGATAGATCTGAACTGGCGGGTGGAGGGCAAGACCGGGGCTGACTCCAATCTCATTCTGACCTGGCGCGAGCGGGGCGGCCCGAAGATTACATCCCTTGAACCTCGCGGATTTGGTTCCACCTTGATTGAAAGAAGCCTGGCTGGAGCCAAGGTGGAAAGGCACTTCGACGCGGAGGGCCTTATTTGCACAGTCAGCCTGACGCTGAAACTCCTGGGCAGGATACGGCGCAAGCGGCGGGCCGTTAAACCCCAAAGCGGAAAGCCAATCCAGGGCCTGATCCTGTAGCACCATCCGTGGGGCGGGAACCAAATCCCCTTGGAATGGTTGTTAACGGTATGATGACCAATATTTTCGCCCTCACACAGAAAATTCTCACCCCGCTGGTTTTGGCAATTGCCATGCTTTTCATGACACCGGTCGTTGGCCTGCTCAGCGCGGCCTTGAGAGCCCCTGCGGCAGTTGAACTGACGTCCAACGAAACCGTGATTCACAAGACCGTGCAATCTTCAATTGTCTTCAAGAGCTAGTTTTAGTTTTTGAGCCCACGGAACTATTTAACGGCATGCGCGTTAAATCAACAAGATAATTCAAGGAGCACTGCAATGAAGAAGACAATTATTGGTTTGCTGGCCGCCGTGGCGGTTCTTGGCGGACTTTCGTCTGTCGCCGACGCGAAGGTCAAGATTCACGTCTATTTTGGCGAACCCTACTATGACTATCGGATGGGTCCTGACTATCAATACTACAATGGGCGTGGCTGGTATCGCCCCCAGCACCGTAACCAGATATCCTGCAACCAGGCCCAGCGCATCGTACGTCATAGCGGCTTCTACGACGTTGTGGCGCGCGAATGTGAAGGCCGGACCTACACCTTCAGCGCCAAGCGCAATGGCCATCGCTTTCCGGTTTACGTGAACTCGCGTACCGGAGCTGTCTGGCGCGGATAATACGCCCGAAAGCGAATTCTGTAGATTGTTTGTCTGCGTGAATTGCCTGAGGTTGTTTTCAAGTCAAGCGATGGGCCGGGGCGGATAGATTTTTCCGCCTCGGTCTTTCTTGCGGCGGAACGCATAGGCCTCCCGCGCTTTTTGATCTGACGTAATTCCGCGCGCCTGCCGGGATATCAACGCTGCAAAGAAGCCGCGGCCAGTAGGGCCTTTTTATGCGGAACGGTGTGGATGAAGCTGCCTGAACAAATTAAACCATTTGTCCATGGAACCATGTCACTCGTCCAGCATTCTAGTCTCTGTCGTCCTGTTACAATTCCCGTCTTTGCTTCCGACGCGATGGGTCTTTTGATGACTGTGGCGGCCAACCCCCCTGACCTCCGGTCAAGGGCA
This sequence comes from Aestuariivirga sp., assembly GCA_049691635.1. Classification (GTDB taxonomy): domain Bacteria; phylum Pseudomonadota; class Alphaproteobacteria; order Rhizobiales; family Aestuariivirgaceae; genus Aestuariivirga. Next base: position 7,141 of record JBAVOA010000286.1, read on the forward strand.
CAAGGGAGCCCCGTATGAGCCATCTTGCAGACTGCATCTCCGCATATTCCGGTTACAACCAACCAATCTCGCAGACCTTGAAACACCTCATGGCGGTTCCCGTCTTGGCGCGGGTTGAGAGCGACGAGCGCAAGCTGCTTGCGGGGGCCAACTGGATGGTGCGGGAAATTGCAAAAACCTGCTCGCTCAACAGCCAGGGGCAAGACCGCAAAACAGTTTCGGTCCTCCTGTCCGGATGGGCTTTCCGCTACCAGACCCTTGGGAATGGCAAACGGCAGATTCTCGACTTTGTCTTCGCCGGCGCTCTTTTTGGATTTGGCTCCGGGGGAACCTATCCTTGCGGCGTGGAAACGGTGACCGACTGCACTGTCGCTTCCCTGCCGCACGATCAGTTCCGCCGCCTGCTGGCGGCCAGCCCGGCCTTGGCCATGCAGGTTGTGGAGCGGATCTCCGACAGTGAAATGCGGGCCCATGACCACATGACCAGCCTTGGCCGCCAGAGTGCGCGCGAACGCATCGCCACACTCATCCTCGAGCTCGCGTCCCGGTCGAGCCGCAAGGGGCTTGGCCTGAACAAGTACACCATTGACCTGCCCATCACCCAGCTCATGATCGGCGATGCCCTGGGGCTGTCCAATGAGC
>JBAVOA010000287.1:0-1971 GCA_049691635.1 Aestuariivirga sp.
CCGTGAAATACGCCATTCATCCCGTTGCAGGCCGCATGCCCGGCCACATGAATGTTTTGCTGGCGGAGGCCAATGTGCCCTACGACGAGGTGTTTGAGCTCGAAGACATCAACTCGGAATTCGCCCAGACCGACGTGGCCTTTGTGATCGGAGCCAATGATGTCACCAACCCGTCCGCCAAGGATGACCCGAAATCGCCGATCTACGGCATGCCGGTTCTGGAAGTGTGGAAAGCCAACACCGTGATGTTCATCAAGCGCGGCATGGCGAGCGGCTATGCCGGCGTCGACAACCCCCTGTTCTGGCGCGACAACACCATGATGCTGTTCGGCGACGCCAAGAAAATGACGGAGCAGATCGTCAAGGGGATGTGAGGGGTGTTTGCTTCTTCCCACGCAGTTGGTGTAAAGTCATATCCATGCACAGCCTGATATCATACAAGAAGAACGGGATTTCCGATCTTTGCCGACGGTTCAACGTCAGCAAGCTGGAAGTCTTTGGTTCGGCGGCAAGCCAGACTGATTTTGACGGAACACAAAGCGATGCCGATTTTGTGGTGGAATTCTTTCGGCCTGCCAGGCTCAATCCACTGGATGAATATTTTGGCTTGCGCGCTGGCTTGTCTTCCCTGCTTGGTCTTCAAGTTGATTTGATCGAACTTTCGGCTGTCAAAAACCCCTATATACGCAAAGGTATTGAACAGGGCCGCGAACTGGTCTTTGCGGCGTGATCCACGGCCGACCTCTGGGACGTGCGCGAAGCCGCCGACGCGATTGTTGAATTTACAGACGGCATCGGCGAAGCTTCATATGCTGCCGGTGCAATCACCCATTCGGCGGTTGAACGCAAGTTTGAAGTTATCGGCGAAGCTTTAAATCTTCTTTCAAAATCCGACCCCGCATTAGCCAGCCGCATTCCTGAACTCGACAAGATTGTTTCATTCCGAAATCTCCTGATTCATGGCTATGCTGTCGTCGAGCATGGCCGTGTCTGGGCCATCACACGCCAGGAACTCCTGTCATTACGCAAAACAGTTGCAGGATTGTTAGCCGAATTGGGGGAGCAGCCGGTGGTACGGGTGCTACAACACCATGATGCTGTTCGGCGACGCCAAGAAAATGACGGAGCGGATCGTCAAGGGGATGTGAGGGGAAGCCATAGGCCCTTCGAGTATCCTTAACCGGCAGGAGGTGCAATATTGGCAAAGTTTTCAGACGAGGTAGCCAGTAAGTTAGGTTATTATGTGTATCGATTGATTGATCCTCGATACGGTGAAACCTTCTATGTTGGTAAGGGCAAGGGAAATCGAATGTTTTCCCATGTGCGAGATGAAGCAGGCAATGATAGTGATGATCTCTCGGACAAACTTTCCAGAATAAGGCAAATCCGAGTTGCAGGGTTTGAAGTCGCACATGTTATTCATCGCCTTGGTATGACTGAGGAACAAGCGTTTGAAGTGGAGGCAGCGTTAATTGACGCATATCCTGAGGTTGCTAACGAGGCGAGCGGAAAAGCATCTGATGAACGTGGGTTGATGCATGCAAATCAGATATTGGAAAAATATGAAGCCAACGAAGCTGAATTCAAGCACCGAGCTCTACTAATCACCATAAATCGGACAGCTACTGAACGCGAAAGTATTTATGCCGCAGTTCGTTATGCTTGGAAGCTGGACCCATCGAAAGCTGCGAGAGCTGAAGTTGTTCTAGCGGTCCGACAAGGAATGATTGTTGGGGTTTTTGTAGCGGAAAAATGACTGTCTGCCACAGTGGAGAATTTTCCAAACACTTTGGAAGATCGAAAAGGCCGATGGGGTTTTGTTGGTCATGAAGCTCCTGAGGCGATCAATAAGCAATATCTTCGTAAGAGAGTGCCCGACGGAATGCGTAAGCCAGGGGCAGCAAATCCCGTCCGATATGTTGGATGATATTGTGCCAGAAACTGCGCCGTTTTGCTTTCGGGCCCTTGAAT
>JBAVOA010000288.1:0-2755 GCA_049691635.1 Aestuariivirga sp.
GCCGCTTTTGTGCCGTCTCCGGCTCCGCCATGACCTCGCGGAGCCGCCGGAGCAGGACACGCGGGCCAAGGGCGGAATGGGCCATCAGCAGGTGTCCTCGCGCCGGCGTTTCCGGCGGCAACGGGCCATGAATTTATGACGGGTGTTCCATTGCATGTGTCTCAGGCCTCAAGCCCGTAGGCCTGGTGCAGGGCCCGCACCGCAAGCTCCGTATAGGCCTCATCAATCAGTACACTGACTTTTATTTCCGAGGTCGTGATCGCCTGGATGTTGATGCCCTTGTCGGCCAGCGAACGGAACATCTTCGCGGCAACGCCCGCGTGGCTCCGCATGCCGATGCCCACCACCGAAACCTTGGCCACATCGGCCGAATGGGTGAGCTCGAGGAACCCGATCTTGTCCTTCACTCCGTTCAGAACCTCGATCGCCTTGCGCAAATCCTTGCGCGCCACGGTGAAGGTGATGTTGGCGGTGGAACCATCGGTCGAGACATTCTGCACGATCATGTCGACGCTGATATCAGCTTCCGCCAGGGGGCCGAACACCGATGCGGAAACACCCGGCTGGTCCTTTACCTTGCGGATCGAAACTTTCGCCTCATCGCGCGAATAGGCAATTCCGCTTACAACATGCTGTTCCACAATCTTATCCTCATCGCAAACGATTGTTCCCGGCCCGCTGCCATCGGGCTTGTTCTGGTTGGGCGAGTCCGGCGCTTCAAAACTCGATCTTACCTGCAAGGGCACCTTGTACACCATGGCAAGTTCCACCGATCGGGTCTGCAGAACCTTGGCGCCCAGCGAGGCCTGCTCCAGCATCTCCTCGTAGGAAATCCGGTCCAGCTTGCGCGCCCCCGTCACGATCCGCGGGTCCGCCGTATAAACGCCGTCCACATCCGTATAGATATCGCAGGCCGCCTCCAGCGAAGCCGCAATCGCCACCGCCGAAGTATCCGAGCCGCCGCGCCCCAGCGTGGTGATCCGCCTGTCCGGGCCAATGCCCTGGAATCCGGCGATCACCGCAACCTGCCCCTGCTCCATGCGCTTTCTGATTTCGGCCGGGTCGATTTCCGCAATGCGCGCCGAAGCATGCACACCGTCAGTCTTCAAGGGTATTTGCCAGCCATGCCAGGAGCGGGCCGGAACCCCCATATCCTGCAGGACAATGGCCAGAAGTCCGGCCGTCACCTGTTCACCGGAGGCAACAATCGCGTCATATTCCCGGGCGTCATGCACCGGGGCTGCTTCCTTGCACCAGCCCACCATTTGGTCCGTGGTGCCGGCCATGGCCGACACCACCACCGCCACATGTTGGCCGGCCTTCACCTCGCGCAGCACATGCCGGGCCACATTGCGGATGCGGCCGATATCCGCCACCGAAGTGCCCCCAAACTTCATAACCAAACGGCCCATTGGCCAAAATCCTTCTTGATCTCAAAACTCTGGCTTGCGGCCAAATCAGCTGTAAAGTGAACCGTTAAGGTGCGACGCGGCGTACTCATAGATGAGGGCCTTTGCATATGCAATAATAGCACTCATAAAACTGGATATTTGAAATGACCGCCGCAGGCCACTCCACCCTCGATCCCGCCGAAGTTGAAAAATTCTCGAAAATGGCCGCCGAATGGTGGAATCCCAAGGGCAAATTCGGCGTCCTCCATGTCTTTAACCCGGTGCGCCTGGCCTATATCAAGGAACAGGTCTGCGCCCGCTTTGGCCGTGACCCCTTTGACCCCAAGCCGTTCAAGGGCCTGCGCTTCCTCGATATCGGCTGCGGCGGCGGGTTGTTAACCGAACCCATGGCGCGCCTTGGGGCAGAAATCGTCGGCGTCGACCCTTCCGAAAAAAACATCAAGACCGCCAGGGTCCATGCCGAAGAACAGGAACTCGCCATCGACTACCGCTGCGCCACGGCCGAGGACCTCGCAGCCGCGGCTGAGCGTTTCGATGTCATCCTCAACATGGAAGTGATCGAGCACGTGGCAAACCCTCAGGGCTTCACCCGGATTTGCGGCGAGATGCTCAAGCCGGACGGCCTGATGTTCGTGGCCACCATCAGCCGCACGCTCAAATCCTTCGGCCTTGCCATCATCGGCGCCGAATATGTCCTGCGCTGGCTGCCCAAAGGCACCCATCAATGGGAAAAATTCATCACCCCAGCCGAACTGAAAGCCTGGCTTTCCGACAACAGCATGTCCGTCAAGGGCGAAACCGGCGTCACCTATCATCCCCTCGCCAATGAATGGCGGCGCTCGCGGGATATGGCTGTGAATTATATGCTGGTGGGACAGAAGGGATAACGAAGGCCCGTCCTGGTTTTTCCCGCCTCTTGTCATCCCGGAAAGCCTGGGTCCCGGCTTCCATCGGGATGACAGAAAAAAGGAATATATGTCATTTTAACCCTTGACTCTTATATTCCTATTATGCTAGTTGTATTCCTGTTCATCCCGGAAGGGGTCTCGGTCATGACGGTGGCTTTGATGGGGTGGATGTGGCGCCTGCGGGTTGGGCTGGACGACAGTCTGATTCCCGGGAGCCTCGGGCTAGCCCCTTGGGCATTACGACCTGAGCGCCTTCAGTGGCTGAACAACCCCAGCGGCAAACAGAGGAAACCGTGCGATCTGGGGCTCTGCAAGCGCGAAACCCGAGGCAAAAACCGACCACAAAAGCGTGGGCGCGATCATTTCGCCCCAAAGCCGGACCACACGACCGGCATCTTTGCGAGTGTTTGCGTCCACGCAACCCTTCGCCTTCTT
>JBAVOA010000289.1:0-3371 GCA_049691635.1 Aestuariivirga sp.
CTTCAAGGGCATGCACTGTGTCCTGCATCAAAACGGTCCCTGCGATTGATCCGTCGATATCAGCCATCGCCCAGCCACGAAAGAATTGAGCCATTTTGGCCCATAGATTGAATCCATTCTCCTGCGCCAGGGGCAGTAATTCTCCTGTAAGCCTCACGATAGTTGCACTCTCTTCACGAAAGGCGAACAGAATACATCCATTTCCTAAGCACGCGGCCAACCGGTAGGCCGACTGCAGCCGAACGGTGGCCTCTGCCTCCCGGAAGAGCTCAAGCGCTTCCTCATGATTGCCGAGAATGTGCATGGTCCACGAGAGATAGATGTTAGTCATGCTCGGGAAATCGCTGCCGACTTCATCAGCCCTAGCCTTGTGGCTAAGCGCGCGTTCAAGATATTGTCGGGCAGTCATCAGTTGCCCCTGGCAAAACAGGCTCATTCCCTTGAACTGCAATCCGAGCACGAGCGCCTTGAGATTGTTCCGGCTTTCACCAATATCGATGAGTCGGTCGCTCGCATCTATGGAATCCGAAAACTGGCCCGAGTTAAAATGCGTGCCAAACAACCCATCGAGCGCCCTCACCGGAGCCTCGGGATCTCCCAACTCTTCACTGAGCCGGATAGCCCGGTGGTAAGACTCACCCCCTTCACCCGTCACATACCCAAAGGCGGCGTAGAATACATCACCACGCTCCAGCTCGAGCTGGAGGAGCCGGCGACTCCGCTCGGGAGAGTTTGGCATCATATTGGCGGCTTCAATTCCCTTTCCGAGCATTTGCGCCGCTTCCACCTTGGCCCAGGTTTTTCCTGCTTTAAGTCCCGCCAACAGCCAGTGGTCGGCGGCGCGATCAAATTGTCCGGCATCGACAAAGTGTTGGGCCAAGAGTTCCGGATATGCTGATGACGCCTCAGGGTCATGCATCTCCATCGTTTTCGCGATTAGGGCATGGAGCTGCTGACGGCGTTCACGAAGAATGGTTCCGTGTGCTGCCTGTTGCAACAGGGCATGCTTGAACGAAAAATCCGACCCCTTGGCTCCCCCTTTTTGCACAATCAGCCCGGAGCGCACCAGATTTGTCAGCTCAGCCCGGACAGCCGACGCAGGCAAACCAATTACTTCGCTGAGAAGCTCGAGGTCGAACTCCCGGCCTATGGTTGCGGCGATCTGGGCGATTTCCTTCGCCGGTCCAAGTCTGTCCAAACGCGCGAGCAATAACGACTGTAGGGAACTGGGAATGCCACCGTCCGCTGAACGGTGCTTCGGCAAAGACGGGTCGAGCGGCAGGCCAGTCTCCAACGCACTTCTAGTCAACTCTTCGATGTACAAAGGTACCCCCTCGGCACGATCCAAGACGAAGGTGACTACCTCGTCCGACGGCGGGTTTACCAGATTCATGTCTCGGATAAGGGCCCTTGCATCCTCCGGATTGAGCGGGTTCAGCCTCAGCTGAAGCAAATCCTCCCCTTCACTCCGCGGGGCTTCCAACTCCGTACGCTTGGACACCAGGATCAAAGCAGGAATAGATGACAGGTTTTCGATCAGCGCATCGAGCAATTCGCGCGAGGTCATGTCAGCCCACTGCTCGTCTTCGAAGAACAAGAGAACAGGGTTCGCTCGTGCAAGATAACCGATCCAATCGGTGAATACCTGTTTCGTAATAGTACGGTGGCGCTCGGAACTGATGTCGGACACCGCATCTGCTCCAGTTGTCGAAATTGACAATAGATTGGTAAAGATTGGCAAAGCTGTGCCGATCGGAATTTCGGTGACCGACAACACCGATCGGAGCTTTCGTACTTTATCCTCTGCCGGGTCGGTATCCTCGATACCGGCCTGGCGCTTCAGCACCGTCAGGAACGGGTATAGTGTGCTGTTCACGAACGCTGGAGAGCACTGCACCATCAATTGAGTTGAAATTTGCAGTCTTTGCTGCAACTCGTTGAGAAGCCGCGATTTGCCAATACCTGCCTCTCCGGAGATCACGACAACTTGTCCCCGGCGTGTTGTCGAGACTTCCTCCCAGGCTTTCATCAGTCGCCGGACCTCGGGATCGCGTCCGCACAGCTTGGTCAGTCGCGTTCTCCTTGCAAACCGGCTGGGCAGCGCGCGTGCCCGGAGCGCTTGCCAAACCTGAACGGAGTCAGAAAAACCCTTAAGAGCATGTTGGCCAAAATCGGCAAACTCAATCGCGCCATTTGCGGCTTGGAACGTCGCTGCATCCGCAAGGAAGGTGTTTGGCTCGGCCAACACCTGAAGTCGCGCGGCCAGGTGGGGGACGTGACCAAAAGCGGCAAGCGATACCCCTGCAGGCGCACCGAAGGTATTGCCTACTACGACCTGACCGCCGGCGACACCCAACCTAACCTGCAACGGCTGCTCATGTGCCTCGGCAACAGTTGCCATGGTCTCAAGGATCTCCAACCCCGCAAGCAAAGCGCTTTCGGCATCATCCTCCTCGGCGGCCGGATAACCGAAACAGGCTGCGATCGCATCGCCTATATAGCTCACCACCACACCGCCATGGCGCTGCACGACCGCGCTGCAAGTTTGCTGAAAACTCACCACCAAACCACGGAAGTCCTCCGGATCGAGGCGGTCCGCATATTCCGTCGAAGCAACCATGTCGCAGAAAAGAACTGTCAAATGACGCCGATCGGCCACCGGCATGTCGATCTGTACAGGCCGGGAAAAGTCGGCCGGTGGAAGCGATGCGATCGCGCTCAAGATCTTTCTTCGCGGACCCAGGGCAACGCCCATTTCCTTGAGATCGCGTTCCGACAACAGCGTCATGCTCAGGAGATCAATCTCCTGTTTCCGGAAGCAGTCGATGTATTGCTCCAATCCAAGAGCCGTCAGCCACGGGCCAATATCATCCACCGGAAATCCTCACGCAACCTGCCGCCCGCCATGGAACCAATCTACGATATTCTCGTCCCTGTTAGAATACAGCAAGCGCGGTAGATGGTTCAGAGCTACGCCAGCTAGGAAGTGAAGTTGCTACATACGTCTTAAAGCGACCGATTGCTACCCGGAATCGGCCTAGCCAAGACTCAATCGCACGCCACGTCGGCGTAAAGCACGTGATTCACTGTGCTATACGCAATATTGCTCTGATCGAAACAGAACCTCTTAGGTAAAATCCGAACAAGGTATCGCTGATTGCATTTGCCAGGCAGGTCTATCTTGAATTCACGAGAACCAGTCGAGGCCGTCGGCTCGGTCCACCTCGCGTGTCCCAAGTATGAGACATTTTGGATCAACCTGGCAGAGCCAGAAGTTCCGACCTCACCATAAATAGGGGTGAAACTCTTCGCCTTGGTTTCATCCATACTTGGATAATCGCTTGCGGTCGGGGGTCCGCCTGCTGGCGGAA
>JBAVOA010000290.1:0-2920 GCA_049691635.1 Aestuariivirga sp.
CAGTGTGTCTGGCGTCTGGACATAGTCCTCAAGCACCATCTCCATGCCAAGGCGCATGTGCCACAGGATGGAGACAAACGAGAGCCCCAGCAGGATCGCGTTGAGCGGATGTTGAAGGCTTGCCACTACGTCGGACCGTGTTGCTCCCAGATGTGAAACGATGAACCACAACAAAAACAGGACCAGAGGCAGGTTCGCTATGGCCGTGGCCCGCTGTTGCCAGAAATGGGTTGTGCCAGACTTGTCAGAACTCATGGCATCACCCCGTAACCGATGATCCACAGCAGAAGTGTGAGAACGATGGAGCCCGCCAGATTGGCCCGCGCCAGCCATTCCACAACCCTGAGATCAAAGCCTCGCCCCGTGTCCCACAGAAGATGGCGCAGTCCTCCAAGCGCGTGGTGGATCAGCGCCCAGGAAAAGCCGAACAGCAGCAGCCTGCCGAACCAGTGGCCGAAGAAGCCCTGCACGAAATCAAAATAGCTGTCGGATATGGAAGCCGCCGTCAGCCACCACACCAGCAGGATGATCCCGAAATACAGCGCAACGCCCGTGATGCGGTGCATGATCGACATCATCATCGTGAGCATGGGACGATAGATCTGCAAATGAGGGGAAAGTGGCCGTGCCGAAGTCTTCTGGTCAATCATCAAGGGATTCCCATGGGATTCGGTTGTGTTCTACCTTGTGCAGCGCAATATCGCAAATGGTCAGAAGAGCGCAGAAATGAAAGCCGCCGACGCTGCCAGCGCCGCGAGCCCGCGCACATGGTTCCAGGCCGTCCAGCTGTCGATGTAGCGGATCCAAAGCAGGGCACCATCGCGGCTCGCCGGATCGGCTGCAGCCAAGGCATCATTGAGCGGTACATTGAACACAAGGGTTACAAATATTGAACCGGCCACATAGAGAATGGCGCCTGCCAGAATTTTGAGCGCCCGGGGATCATGCAGCGCCTGCAGGGACCAGTAGCCCAGAACCAACGAGAGGATGGCTGTCCCGAACAGCACGCCCATGAACAGGGGATTGATCACCGTGATGTTGATCGTTTGCATGGCCGAAATGCCGGACGGCGCAGAAAGCCTTGCCAGTGCCCCCATGACAAACGATGAAAACGCAAAGAAGACGCCGGCAACCAGGCCGCAGCCCAGCGCTGAAACCACAACCAGGACACTTTGCAGTCGCTCGCTCATCAGTATTTCTCCGCTTTGGCCATTGCCCCCGCAGCGAGCCCTAACACGGCGCTTTGATTGCAAAAAGTACGCACAATTTTTATACTGTGACACTTCACAATAAGGGATGAACCGATCATGCCAGAGCCCTGGTGCCCCGTTGCCGCGACGCTTGCCGTCATCGGCGGCAAGTGGAAACCCACCATCCTGCTTCATCTCAAGGATGGTCCGCGCCGTTTCAATGAACTCAGGCGGCTGCTTCCCCACATCACCCAGCGCATGCTCACCCTGCAACTGCGCGCCTTGGAGCATGATGGCATCATTGCCCGCAAAGATTACGGACAGGTCCCGCCATGGGTCGAATACTCCTTTACCCCCCGCGGCCTGTCCTTGGGACCAATACTGAATGCCATGGAACACTGGGGCGAAGAACTCAGAGCACAATGACCTTTGTGCCGATGCGCACGCTCTCATAGAGCTCGGATACTTCTTCGTTGAGCATGCGGATACAGCCCGACGAGGCCGCTGAGCCGATGCTTTGCGGCTCGTTGGTGCCGTGGATGCGAAACAGCGTGTCGCGGCCGCCGCTGAACAGGTAGATTGCCCGGGCCCCGAGGGGGTTTTGCGGTCCGCCCGGCATGCCATTGCGCCATTTTTCCAGATCGGGCCGCCGCGCAATCATTGAAGCTGGCGGCGTCCACCGGGGCCATTCCACCTTGCGCCCCACCTTGGCGATGCCCGCCCAGTCAAAGCCTTCCTTGCCCACGGCAACCCCGTAGCGGATGGCGGTTTCCCGTCCGATGATATGATAGAGCGCCTTTTCATAGGTGTTGACGATCACCGTGCCACGCTTCTCCGGCGTTTCGAATTTAACCACCTCGGCCCCGCGATACGGAATTTTCTTCCTGGTCGCGGCAAAGCCGGCGCTCGGCACCATCGCCACTGCGCCAAACAAAAACTTTCGCCGATTCATTTTTGGTCCCCGTTGCTGCGCAAATTCCTAGCACTCGACTCTTGGCAGGATTGTGGCAGTCTGCGCCCATGGCAAGTTTTGATTGGCACGGCGGCAAGATCACCCTGGAAACGCCAATCACGGCGTCCTGCCGCAACACCCAGAATGTAAGGCGCTTCTTCATGACCCACTGCGGCAATCATTTCAAGTTGGACCGCCCGTTCATGGCATGGCTGAAAAATGGAACGCCAAAATCCATGGGCGATGCGGTTGCGGAATGGCGCAGGCGCCAGGAAAATTCCTGACGCCTGCTTCCTGCCGCCTACGGCTTCTTGCCGATTACATCGCCAGGCAGGCCAAGGGCGCAGCTGGCTTTCAATGGTACAAAATTGCTGGCACGCCCGCCAGGGGCAGAGCGATTTTGGCAAGACAGTGATTCAGCATTTGAACGTTCCTTCCTGGTAGACGCCCCAACTTGGGCACAGGAATAAAGGAACGAAGTTGAACGCCGCGTGAGGCCAGGGTTCATCGGCGGTTCATCGGACCCGCTCGATCAACACGCCCTCTCCCTCATTTGTCATCCCCGCACTTGTTGCGGAGACCCACCGTTCCACAGCTTCCGTCAAGGAGCGTATTGCACCATGGGTCGCCGGAATAAATCCGGCGATGACGAGCAGGGGGGATTCAATAAAATATGTGAATATATCCCCTTGACTCTTATATTCCTATTATGCTAGTTGTATTCCTGTTCATCCCGGAAGGGGTCTCGGTCATGACGGTGGCTTTGATGGGGTGGATG
>JBAVOA010000291.1:0-2165 GCA_049691635.1 Aestuariivirga sp.
CTCGACACCAGCCCGGAAAACTATCCAAAATGGGGACCGGACCGCACCACCGAGACGCCGGAGAATGTTGGCAACAAGGTGCACCTCCGCTGCGAACTGCAAAGTCTATGGCGCCTGCCGCGTTCCAACGCCATTCTCTTTGTCATCCGCTGCTATCTCATCAAGATGGAAGAAGTGGCAACCGTGCCGAAATGGGCCAGGCGCCTGCCCCGCGTGCTGCGCTCGCTGCCGCCGGAGCTTGTGGATTACAAGGGCCTGACCCGCTACCGCCAGACCACCATTGACTGGCTTTCAAAATTTGATGACAGTGCCCCTACCAGCCCCGGCATTTTCCCGGATTGATAAAAAGAGGAAACGACATGACACGAGTTGCAGTGATTGGTGCCGGCCCCTCGGGCCTTGCAGCACTCAGGGCCTTCCAGTCGGCGGCCAAGAAGAAGGTGAAGATTCCCGAAATCGTCTGCTTTGAAAAGCAGGATGACTGGGGCGGCTTATGGAACTACACTTGGCGCACTGGGTTGGACGAGCATGGCGAGCCAGTGCACGGCTCCATGTACCGCTATCTATGGTCCAACGGACCGAAGGAATGCCTGGAATTCGCCGACTACACCTTTGAGGAACACTTTGGCAAACCCATCGCCTCCTATCCGCCCCGCGCCGTGCTGTGGGATTACATCAAAGGCCGCGTCGAGAAGGCCAAGGTGCGGAAATGGGTGCGCTTCAATTCGCCCGTGCGCATGGTAGACTGGGACAAGAAGAAGAAAATCTTTCACGTCACCGTCCATGACCAGCTGAAAGACAGGATGTACACCGAAGACTTTGACCATGTGATCGTGGCCTCCGGCCATTTCTCAACTCCGCAGGTCCCCTTCTTCGAAGGCATCAACACGTTCAATGGCCGCGTCATGCACGCCCATGATTTCAGGGATGCCCTGGAATTCAAGGGCAAAGATATCCTGATTGTTGGCCGCAGCTATTCCGCCGAGGACATTGGCTCCCAGTGCTGGAAATATGGTGCACGCTCGGTGACCGCCACCTACCGCAGCAAGCCCATGGGCTTCAAGTGGCCGTCGAATTTCGAGGAGCGTCCCCTGCTGCAGAAGCTGGTCAACAAGACTGCCCATTTCAAGGATGGCTCCGCCAAGGAGATTGACGCCATCATCCTTTGCACCGGCTACCAGCACCACTTCCCCTTCATGGCGGAAGGCATTCGTCTCAAGACAGCAAACCGCCTGTGGCCCCTTGGCCTCTACCAGGGGGTGGTCTGGGAGGAAAACCCCAGACTCCACTACCTCGGCATGCAGGACCAGTTCTATACCTTCAACATGTTTGATGCCCAGGCATGGTTCGCCCGCGATGTGATCCTCGGCCGCATCAAGCTGCCCAAGCCCGAGGCCATGAAAAAGCATTCCAAGGCCTGGCGCAAACGCGAGGAGAAGCTCGAGAGCGCCGAACAGATGATTTGGTTCCAGGGCGACTATGTGAAGGAGCTGATCGGCGCCACCGACTATCCAAGCTTTGATGTCGAGGGCGTGAACAAGACTTTCCTGGAATGGGAGCATGACAAGATGGATGACATCATGGCCTATCGCAACAAGTCCTACCACTCGCTGATGACCGGCACCATGTCGCCGAAGCACCACACGCCCTGGAAGGACGAGCTTGATGATTCGATGGAAGCCTATCTGGAGAGCTGATCATTCATGTCCCAAAGTTTTCTCAGCAAGCTGACAGGCTCCTTCTCGGAAGGAGCGGCGGAGAATCCGACGGTTGCCATGGTTGAGGCGGCCTACCGCCACCATGGCCTTGACTACCGCTACATCAATTGCGAGGTGCCGCCAGAAAAGCTTGGCGACGCGGTGAAGGGCGCCCGCGCCATGGGTTGGGCCGGTTTCAACCTTTCCATTCCCCACAAGGTAACGGTGATCCCCCATCTCGACGGGCTGGGGGAATCGGCCGCCGTCATGGGGGCGGTGAACTGCGCTGTCCTGCGCAATGGCAAGCTGATCGGCGAGAACACCGATGGCAAGGGCTTCCTCCAGTCGCTGCGCGAGATCATCGATCCAGCCGGAAAATCCGTGGTGATGTTTGGAGCCGGCGGTGCGGCACGCGCCATCGGCGCGGAGCTGGCGCTGGCCGGGTCGAAACATATCACCATTGTAAAC
>JBAVOA010000292.1:0-2709 GCA_049691635.1 Aestuariivirga sp.
GTGGTGACGGCATTTCTGATCAATATGGTGCTTTCGCGCCTAATTTCCTTGGAGCGTGAACAGGTAGGCCTTCTCAAGGCCATTGGCTATTGGCCATCTGAGATAGCAATCCACTATGCAAAACTGGTTCTTCTCATTTCAAGTATGGGGGTTGCCATTGGCTTTGCGGCGGGCACCTGGCTCAGTCATGGCTTAACCGTCCTTTACGCCAAATTCTTCCACTTTCCCTATCAGATTTTCGTGGCGTCACCGCGGCTTTACGCGGTGGCGGCCCTCGTCTCGATTGCATCCGCCCTGATTGGCTCCATGCGAGCCGTTGCTGGTGCCGCGGCACTTTCACCCGCCATCGCCATGCAACCGCCGGCACCACCCAGCTACAAAAGGTTCTGGTCTGGCCGCTTGCAGTCGTTCAAGTATCTGTCGCAACTTACTATCATGGTTCTGCGTCATATTCTCCGCTGGCCAATCCGTTCACTGCTGACAGCTCTCGGTATTTCCCTATCGATAGCTTTGCTTGTCAGTTCCTTGTTCTCGTTGGGAGCTGTCAATCATATGATTGACGTCACATTCAATCGGATCGACAGGCAGGACGCAACATTTTCATTCGGAGAAGCAAGACCCGCTCAGGCACTGCAAGAAATTGCACGGTTGCCTGGTGTACTTAAGGCTGAGCCCTATCACGCCGCGGTGGCCAGGCTTTCACATGACCATTACACAAAGCGTGTTGCAATCCTCGGGAAGCCCGAAGTCATGGACCTAAGCCGCGTGCTTGACCTTGCGTTGGAGCCTGTAAAACTTCCAAAATCAGGAATAGTTCTGGGTGAGGCTCTGGCAAACAGACTGCATCTCCGGCGCGGTGATACAGTCCACGCGGAATTTCTGGGTAGAAACCGCCTGGAAACAGATATTCCTGTCGTCGATGTCATCCAGAGTTATGTCGGCCTAATGGCATTCATGGATATTGCCGCACTCAACCACCTTTTCAACGAAGGTCCGAGCATCAGCGGAGTTCATATGCTTCTCGATCCCGCGAAAAGTCCCGCCTTCTTTGAACAGGCCAGAAAGCAGCCCGCACTCTCGGCCCTTGCACTGCAGCGTGTCTCCCTCGCCAAATTCCAGGAGACAATTGCTGAGAATATCAATATTCAGATCGCCGTTTACTGTGGCTTGGCAACAATCATTGCGTTTGGCGTCGTTTACAACAGTGCCCGCATCCAATTCGCCGAACGTGCGAGGGAACTCGCGAGTCTGCGTGTGCTTGGGTTTACCGAATATGAAGTCTCCCGCCTGCTGTTGTTGGAGTTCGCAATCCTCACTCTGGCAGCTGTTCCAATAGGCTGGGCTATCGGATATGGTCTTGCCTTCGTGCTCGTCGAAGGCTTTCAAAGTGATCTCTATCGACTGCCGTTCATCATGCTGCGCTCGACATACGCTTATAGTGCGCTGATCGTCATGGTGGCTGTGGCTATTTCGGCACTCATTGTCCGCCGCAGGGTGAGCAATCTCGATCTCGTAAGCGTCCTCAAAACCAGGGATTAACAGCATGGCTGCTACTTGGGCAAAACGGTTTCTCCTTATTGCGACATTTGCAGGCATTGCGGGCATGTTCATGTGGCTGCTGTGGCCACAACCGATTCAGGTCGATGTGGCAAGAGCAGTTGTAGGTCACATGGAGCTTACAATGGACGAGGAAGGGATCAACCGGATCCGAAAAATCTATATAGTTTCAGCCCCAGTCGCCGGAAAGGTTGAGCGATCTCCGCGCGAGGTCGGAGACCATGTGACTGCGGGGATCACCGCGGTAGCTTCCATCCGTCCAGCTGACCCAACGATGCTTGATGTGCGAACACGTCACGAATTCGTTGCCGCAGTTGAGGCCGCAAAGGCCGATAGTGACTCTTCTCATGCCGAGGTGTTGCAGGCGGAAAAAGAGTTGCAGTTTTCCACTGCTGAGCTTGAACGGACGCGCTATCTCGTTGGCAAGAAGGTCATGGCCTTGAATGCCTTGGAAAGGCGGCAACTTGACGCCGACAGCGCACGGCAACGACTTGATGCCGCCAAAGCGCAGCTTGATGCCAGGCTTCACAACCTCGAAATCGCTGAGGCCAGGCTGCGAGGGCCTTTGGCGCTCAGGGAAAACGAGGCCCTTGAAGATTGTTGCGTAAGGCTGACGTCTCCCATCAATGGCGTAATTCTGCATATCCCTGTGGAAAACGAGCAGGTTGTGCAAGTTGGAACCCCGCTTGTCGAGATTGGCAATCCCTTGGATGCTGAAATTGCTGTCGACCTGCTGTCAACGGATGCCATCCAAATCAAACCGGGAGACACGGCTCTGGTGGGCGGCTGGGGCGGTTCAACCGAACTGAAGGCGCGGGTCAAACGCGTTGAACCGGCAGCATTCACCAAGATTTCCGCACTTGGCATTGAAGAGCAACGAGTGAAAACCGTTCTTGAAATCATGGATCCACCCTCTCAGTGGATGGGTCTTGGCCACAAATACCGGGTAACTGTACGAATTACGATCTGGCAATCGGACAATGCGCTTCATGTACCTTTGAGCGCCCTTTTCAGACATGGCGGGAATTGGGCAGTTTTCAGGGTCGATGGAGGAATTGCCAAGACCAATGAAATTACCGTTGGCCGCATGACCACCGATAATGTACAGGTCTTGAATGGTTTGAGCGAAGGTGAAACCGTGATTGTTCATCC
>JBAVOA010000293.1:0-1965 GCA_049691635.1 Aestuariivirga sp.
GCTTACAGAAGCAACGATGACCGAGATTGAGGAACCCGAGAAAAACCAGGGGCGGCAGTTGGAGGCTGGCATTTGACGGGTTGGGCACCTAACCTTCTTGCCTGTCCCGCCTTTTCCAGGCATCGCCAACCTTCTCGTATTGCCGCTTCACCGCCGACCAGGCGATGCGATGCGCGATTTCTTCCAGGCGCGGATCGCCGCGATGACTCTCGAACGCGTGGTTGAAAGCAGCACGGAAGATGTCCTGGGCATGTTCCGGCAAGTGGGATCTTACGGAGGTGGGCAGATCGGCATTTGACGCATAGGGCATGGCTCACGCACCTGCCTCATCTGAAGCGCCCGCAGCGGCCAGCATCTCAATCACCTCGTCATCACCGACCTGATGAAAGTCGCGGTAAAAAACGCCGATGGCCATGAATGGATAGGGTCGTTGAAGGCAGATGATGTCATCGACATAGGCTCGAAGATCATCGATTGTATCACTTGGGGCAACGGGAACAGCCAGTACAAGCCGCTTTGGACTTCTCTTTTTCAACGCTTGTAACGCGGCTTTGACGGTGGTGCCTGTGGCAATGCCATCATCGACAACAATGGCGGTGCGGCCAGCAACGGATATGGGCTCGCGCCCCTTGAGGTAAAGCTTGCGGCGGCGGTCGATTTCAGCAATTTCCTTTGCCGCTGCCCGTTCAATGTCATCCCGCTTAAGGCCCAGCATCGACATGACTTCATCATTGAAGACGATATCTCGGTGTTCTCCATCGACAACGGCGGCGGCTGCAAGTTCTGGCTGCCAGGGGACTCCGATCTTCCGTACCAGAAGCAAGTCCATCGGGGCCTTCAAAACCCGAGCAACTTCAAGAGCCACGGGAACGCCGCCACGCGGTAGAGCGAGTACGACCGGCTGCTCAAAACGGAATTTTGCAACCTGCTCCGCCAGGAGTTGTCCGGCCTGCGTTCTCGAAGTGAATGCTGCAAAGGTCATTGCTGCTGCCCTGCGCCGAGATGACGGCTGAACCAGTCCGTTGTAAGTTCGACCACGCGGTCAAGCGTCCCCGGCTCCTCGAATAGGTGGGTCGCACCCGGAACGATATCCAGACGTTTCTCGCAGGTCAAAGCCGCAAGGGCAGTCCGGTTCATTTCAATGACCAGCTCGTCATAGCCACCAACAATCAGGAGCGTCGGGGCTGTGACTTTATGCAAGATTGCCAGAGCCAGGTCGGGTCGTCCACCGCGGGAAACAATGGCGCCAATATCGCTGCCGAGATCGCCGGCAGCCGTCAGCGCAGCTGCCGCACCCGTGCTGGCACCGAACAGCCCGATGGGCAGGCGGGACAGATCCTTCTGGTTCCGCGCAAACTCAACCGCTTCCGACATGCGGCTTGCCAGCAGGAGAATATTGAACACATTGCGGCGATCTTCGGCCTCCGGCTCGCTCAGCAGATCGAATAGAATTGTGGCAAACCCCGCACTATTCAGCTGTTTTGCCACCAACCTGTTGCGCGGACTGAGCCGGCTTGATCCGCTCCCATGCGCGAAGATGATGACGCCGCTTGCCGGCTCAGGCACGGGAACATCGGCAGGCAAACCCATTGCGCCAATTTTCACTGCTTTGCCTCGGTCCTGCTGTTGATCGCGGCGAAGATCATGTGAATGCCCTTCTCGCCGTTCCCCAATGGCGCGGCAAACACTTCAACAAGCTGGCGCTGTCCGTTTTGCCCGCCGATCTCGAACATTGCCGAATAGGGCTCGATCTTTTCCGCGACAATATCGAACAGCCGGCGCAACCTGACGGCGATCCTCTTGTCGCCGATCGCAAGTTCCGGACCGCCTTTGAGTTGAAGTACAGTCGACGCCACAAAACCCGCACCGGAAACGATCCAGTGTCCGGTTTCATTGGGAGTCAGACGGGCGAGAAAGACATATGGGGAGACTTCGCGGGAAAAACCCGTCATGTCAGCCTCGCCC
>JBAVOA010000294.1:0-2515 GCA_049691635.1 Aestuariivirga sp.
AAATAGCAATTATTGCGGAAGGCGTTCCAGAAAGGGACCGACCATGTCGTATCGGTCAGAAATGTCTGGAAATTGCCGAGCCCGTTGAAGATATAGACGCCGTCCGGCTGGCGCAAATAGAAGGAATTGAAGATCGTAGCAAAGAGAGGGTAGATCGAAAACACCGTGTAGATAAGAACAGCAGGGACGAGGAAAAACGCCAGCAAAGCCAGGTACGAACCACGGCCCATGCCAACGATCGCGCTGCCAGCTCCTGCCTTTGCTTTCGCCATGCTCCCCCGCCTTATGACATGGGGCCGCCGATGGATGACCGGCGGCCCCAGTTCTGTTAGGTTACTTCTGATGCGGTGCGTACCACTTCTTCAACCCGTCTTCGAGCTGGGCTGAGGCCGCCTCCGGTGTCATGGCGCCGTTCAGCACCTGGGCTGAGACGTTCCACATCTCGTTCTCGAGATTTGGCGTTCCACGCGACAGGATCTGATAGGAGTTGCGGATGGTTGACTTGCACTCGCCGCGCCAGCCTACGAAGGTTTGCGCCACGTCATCGGAAATGGTGACCTTGGCGCTCGACAACGGGAAGAAGCCGGGCAGGGCGTTTGCGAAGATATTGGCAAATTCATCCGAGCCGATCCAGTCGAGGAAGACCTTGGCGTCAGTGGCGTTGGCCGTCTTGGCGTTCATGCCAATGCCCATATCTGTATGATCGGAGATATAGCAATCGGATGAGCCAGCCGGAGTCGGCGCCTTGAAGGCGCCCATGGGGACGTTCTGCCCGCGGAAGGTGGAAATATCCCACGAACCCGCCGCATAGATGGCGCCCTTGCCGAGACCGAAGAGGTTCTGGCTGTCGGGATAGGTTTGGGCCTTGTAGCCGTCACCCATATAGGGTGCCCACTTTGCAAGAGCTGCAAAGGCGTTCACATATTCCGGATCGGTGAGCTTGCCGGTGCCGTCAATCAGCTTCTTGCGGCCTTCCTCGCCCTTCCAGTAGTTGGGTCCGATATTCTGGAAGCCCATGGTTGCGGCTTCCCACTGGTCGTTGGTGCCGAGGACCAGCGGAACATATTTGCCGTCCTTCTTGATCGCCTCCAGAACCGCGAGGAATTCCTCTTCCGTTTTGGGCTCGGTGAGCTTCAGTTCGGCGAAGATGTCCTTGTTGTAAATGAAGCCGTGGATCACTGAAGCCATGGGCACGCAGAAGGTGGTCTTGCCATCGTCCGTCGTCCAGGCGCTCTTGGCCACGTCGGAAAAGCCCGCCATGCTCGGCAGGTCGTTCAAGCTTGCGAGATGGCCCTTGTTGAAGAGTTCAAGCGAAGCATCGAAGGGACGGCAGGTGATGATGTCACCGGCGGTGCCGCCTTCAAGGCGGGCGTTCAGTGCCGCGTTGTATTCCTTCGGTGCGGTCGGTGTGAACTCAACCGTAATGCCGGGATGTGCGGCCTGGAAGGCAGGAATGATCTTTTCCTTCCAGATGGTGGCGTCATCATTGCGCCAGCTCTCGATGGTGAGCTTGCCTGCCGATGCGGCACCTGCAAAGGCTGTCATGGCAACAGCCGTGAGCAGCATGGTCTTCAGTCCGGTCTTTAACATGGGTTTCTCCCTTTCCTCTGTTAGACGTTTTTTTTAAAACTTAGATTGTCGACACCAGCCGTGAAAGGGCCAGCCGTAGATTACTTTTGGTTTCAAGCAGCAAGTGTTTGG
The DNA here is from genome assembly GCA_049691635.1 of Aestuariivirga sp. Classification (GTDB taxonomy): domain Bacteria; phylum Pseudomonadota; class Alphaproteobacteria; order Rhizobiales; family Aestuariivirgaceae; genus Aestuariivirga. The sequence continues at coordinate 1,702 of JBAVOA010000294.1, forward strand.
CGGCGTCAAGAGACTTCGCGCCCGCGCAAAGCAGTATCGCTGGTTTCACCTCACCGTACGCTCGCTCAAGTGCGGCGGATGCAGCCTTTTCATTTACCTTGGCAATGCGCGCAACAATCCCACAGGCGCGGGCCTTGAGCTTGAGATTGCCAGCCTGCACGTTGACCATCATGCCGTCGTGGATGGCGCCCAGCTTGATGTGGGTTAGCGTCGAGAGGAAATTCAGGGCGGCCTTCTGGGCGGTACCGGCCCCCATGCGGGTGGACCCCGCGATCACTTCTGGACCGGAGTCCAGAAGGATTTCAATGTCCGCCGATGCAGCAAGAGAAGAATTTGGATTGTTGACGACGGCAATGACCCGCGCGCCCAGTTCCCGGGCGCGCCTGGCGGCGGCGATGGTGTATGGGGTCGAGCCTGATGCCGCTATGGCGACAAGTGCATCGCCGGACTTGCAGGCGGCGGCGGCTTTGCTTCCGGCTTCAGTATCGTCTTCCGCGTCGGCAAAGGTTTCAAACATGGCGGCGCGGCCACCGGCAATGAGATAGCCGATCTTGTCTTCGGCCATGCCGAAGGTGGCGGGCAGTTCGGAGCCATCCTGCACGCCGATGCGAATTGAGGTCCCGGCACCGGCGTAGAAGAGACGGCCACCTCCCGCCAGGCACGCCGCAAGGGTGTTGGCCGCTTTCGAAATTTGGGGAAAGGCTGCCTTGACGGCGGCGATGGCGCGCTCTTGGCCAGCACCAAAGGCACCTAGAATTTCAGCATCGGCCCAAGTGTCGATGCCGGTTACGTCCGGTAATTCTGTCTCAGTTCT
>JBAVOA010000295.1:0-6501 GCA_049691635.1 Aestuariivirga sp.
GATTCGTAGTCTTCTGACCCCGAATAGCTCACTGGCGTCCACCGCAATTTGCCCTTTTAATATTGTCATTGAAAAACAACAATTTAAAATCTTTCATAGTTCATAGATGGTCGCGCATGGTTGAAAAGTGGTGATGACCCGGTGATGACCGGAAGATTGAGGGCAATCGATGACAACAGTTAAGACTGCGCCGACGAAGCTCACAAATTCTCTAGTGCACAGCGTGCCAACAATGGAGAAGCGCTATATTTTGTGGGATTCGGAAGTGAAAGGTTTTGGCCTTCGGATCGAACCAACTGGCAATAAGTCGTTTATCGTCAGGTATCGAAGCGGTGGAGGAGGGCGCAGTGCGCCACTAATGCAAATGCGCATTGGGGGACAGCCGAGAACAGTACTGAGCGCGGATGATGCCCGGAAACTTGCCCGTCGTATCCTGAACGAAGTCGCTCACGGCAAGAATCCAGCAGGGGAACGGGCCGACAAACGTAGGGAGCGAACACTGGGTGACGTTCTGGACGAATACCTTGCTAAGCACGTGGCAAGAAAATACAAACCAACCACCGCTGCGGAAGCGCGACGGCATGTGGAGAAGGTCATCAAGCCCGCGTTGGGAAAAATTAAGATTGGTGACCTCACGCGTTCAAAAATTAAGAAATGGCATCAGGACCTTGGGGATAAGCCCTATGAGGGAAATCGAGCCCTAACGTACCTGCGTTCCGCTTTATCTATTGCACACCGAGAATGGGAATACCTGTCTGAAAATCCGGCAGCCGGCATCACGAAACATGACGAAAAAGCCCGTGAACGGTTTTTCACCGATGCCGAGCTTTCTCGAATAGGCGAGGCGCTGCGCGAAATAGAGGTAGAGGCGGTTCCGGGTTGCGCCACCGCCGTGCGACTCTTGAGCTTGACTGGAATGAGGCTTTCCGAAGTTCTGAGCCTACGTTGGGATGAAATCGACTTTGATGGCGGCTGCGCCCGGCTGCCCGACGCGAAAGCCGGAGCGCGGACCGTGCCACTTGGCGCACCTGTACTAGCGTTGCTGGCCAGCCTTAACAAGGCCGGGGACTACGTCTGCGAAGCTATAGACGCAACTAAGCCAGTTCATCTCAAGACTTTTCGCCGATTTTGGAAGCAGGTTCACACCAAAGCCGGATTAGTGAACGCCCGGCCCCACGACTTCCGGCACACAGCCGGGACGTACGTTGCGCAAGGCGGTGCGAACGCCTTCATGGTTCGAGACATTCTCGGTCATAAAACAATGGCCATGACGGGCCGTTATGTGGCCAAGTCCGTTGACCCCTTACGCGCTGCGACTGACCAGTTTTCGGGTCGTGTCGCGGCTGCGATGGATGTCAGACTGGGAGCCGAGGTTGTGCCTCTGAAAAAGGCGTAAGCAACTCAAGAGGATACCAACAACCTTATCAGCGACAAGGCCGAAGCCGCCTTCAGGCGGGGCGACCAGTTCGAGAAGCGCCGCAAGCTCATGGAGGAGTGGGCGGCATTCTGTGAGCCTCGCAAGAGTGCAAAGGTTTTGCCGATGACGCGCCAGAGATAACTTTAGCCAGTATGCACCGTCAAGTTATCTGGCCCGGTGCAATGGCTTGGGTTCAGTTACGATGAAACCCCCTCTCGGCGAGGCGTCACTCATGCAATAATCTCTCATTGCGGCTGGTACAGAATATCGGGCAGGTCAGTGCCAGTGGCGCCGGTACCTGTCAAACTAATGCCAACTAATATCTGGGTGCGGGGTCATTGTTCGGAGCGTGTTCACATCAAGTCGGAAAATATATAACTGCGTTCACTTCCCGAAGCATTTGTGTTTGTCGCGGTGCGGGTCGACCGTAGACGGCTTTTTTGGCAACAGGGCTATCTATCACCCGTCAACCAAAAAACCCCGTCCAGCCTCGTGGCCCATGACCTGCCATTGAAGTTTCATCCAGCAGCTTTTAGAGCCTGCGGCAGTTGTAAGCCCGTTTGGGCAGGTTGAGCAAAATTCCGGAGCGCGGAGCCGTCAGTCAGCGCAGCGTGCAGGCCTGTTGCGGTGAGTTTGGCAGCGAAGGCTGCCGGTGTTTGATAAGCGAGTGCTGAGTGTGGCCGTGCGGTGTTGTAGTCTTCAACCCATTCGGCAATGACTTTCCTGGCCTGTTCGAGACTGAAGAACAGGGTCTCGTTGAGGAGTTCATCGCGCATCTGACTTCCGACAGACCGTGCTTCCTGGCCAGGTCAGCGATCTTGGCACCCGCCTCATGTTCCCGCAGTATCCCGATGATCTGCTCTTCCGTGAACCGCTTCCTCTTCATCGTCCGCCTCCTTCTTAAGGGCCGGACTCTAAATCTACGTAGAGGAAATCTTCAATGGCAGGTCAAGTACGCGCTATGCATGTGGGTATTGCAGGTCATCTTGCCTCATTCTGCGCCTACCGACGTGGCGACGTTTCCGTTAGCTCCCGCGAACTTATAGAATCCTGCCTTGCACTTTGATCAAAATTAGAACGCAGAGGTTTCCCGATTTAAAGCTCAAAACTTGAATGAATTGCTGGAGAGCGTAAGGTCCCGTCAAAGCTCGTTAACGATCTCGAACCAAATTCAATGGGCAATGCTAATGTTAATTAAAGCAAACGTTTGTCGCGATCCAACGGAGTGGCCGAGAGATACTCAAAAGCAAGTTTTCTTGCAACGTGTGATATATCAGGTTGGTAAGATTATTTTTGGTTCAGAATGGACGGGACAGGAACCTGATTGCGAAATAATTGTGGAAACAGAAGATGAGGCAGCTGCCTTCAGACTCTGGCAAGAATTTGACACCGTACTAAAGAATCATCATGAGCAAATTGGGCAGAGTTTTTTACATTGGCAAAGTCTTCTTGGTGAAATTGTAGAAGCTGAAAACTTTGAAGGCCTCATAAATATTGGAAATGGATTTGATGAACAAGTAGATTCAACAAAAGCACGGTATAAAAAGGCGGCCGAAACGGTAGTTGACGCATGTTGCAACGAGAAATTGACAACCTGCCTCCGTCCACTAAAGGATGGCGACTACTCCGGACCACTATGCGTTGCCATGTGGCTTCGATGGTTCGCTCTTTTGCTTTTCTGAGGAGGTGTTTCAGCTTTGCAAACACTTGCTCGATGGGATTGAAGTCTGGGCTGTGAGGCGGCAGGAAGAGCAGCCGTGCACCGGCTGACCTGATAACGGCCCTGACCGCATCGCCCTTCTGGCTGCCGAGATTGTCCATGACCACGATATCGCCTGGCTTGAGCGTCGGCAGCAGGAACAGTTCGACGTAGCGCAGGAAGCTCACCCCGTTGATGGGGCCATCGAAGACACAAGGTGCGGTGATGCCATCATGGCGAAGGGCAGCAAGAAAGGTCAGCGTTTTCCAATGGCCGTGCGGCACAAAGGCCCTCAGACGTTTGCCTTTTTCGCCCCATCCCCGCAACGGGGCCATGTTGGTCTTGGTCCAGGTCTCGTCAATGAAGACGAGGCGGCCGGGATCAATCCTGTTCTGGTATTTGCGCCACCAATACCTGCGTCGCGCAACATCCGGCCTGGCCTGCTCAGCCCCATGAACCGTTTTTTTTGAAGCTCTTGCCCTCGCGGTGGACGAAGTTCCACATGGTCCGGTAGTCCACCTTCAGGCGCACGCGCTCATTCTCGATCTGTGGGTGCGCTTCCTGGCCGAGCTGGAGGGCTGGGCGGACGAGGCGTACCGAGAGGCAAGGCGGGCCATGTCGATGTTCGAGGACGAGAACGACGAGCGCGGCTTGGCCAAGGGTTGGTCCCTGCTTGGCCTGTTCCACCTGACAAAGTGCAATTTCGGTGCCTCTGAGGAGGCTTGGGAGAACGCGGCGGCGCACGCGTTTGCGGCGGGCGACCACCGAGAATGGCTCGAGTCGCTCTCATGGGTGCCACTTGTCGTGTGGGCCGGTCGTATGCCGGTCGAGGCCGCGATCGGCCGGTGCAAGGACGTGCTCGCCAGGGCGGAGGGTGATCGCAAGGCGATGTCGGCGGCGCTCTTCAGCTGGGGGAACCTCGAGGCGATGCGCGGCCGATTCGGCGAGTCGCGGCAGTTGATCGCGCAGGCGAGGTCGGCGCTTGAGGAGGTTGCACTGACCGTATGGAGCGCGGGACCCCTTACGGAGATGAGCGCCCTTGCGGAGCTCTGGGCGGGCGACGCGGCGGCCGCCGAGCGCGAGCTTCGCTGGGGCGTAAGGACTCTTCAAGGCACGGGCGAGCTCGCATGGCTGCCAACGATCGCCGGCATCCTCGCCCAGGCAATCTACGTCCAGGGCCGGTACGAGGAGGCCGAAGCGTTCGTTCGGCTGGGCGAGCGGACCGCTGGCAGCGACGACGCATATTCGCAAGGCCTGCTGCGATGCGTTCGGGCGAAGATCCTGGCCCGGGCGGGCGATGCGGAGGGAGCTGTCCCTATCGCCCGGGAAGCGGTTGCGATCGCAGAGCCGACAGACTTTCTGTTCCTCCAGTCGTTCGTTCTCGACGGTCTCGGTGAGGTTCTCCACATCGCGGGTCTGCCGGAGGAAGCGGACGCCGCGCTTGCGGACGCTGTTCGTCTGTGCGAGCAAAAGGGCTTCGTCGTCGGTGCACGACAGGCTCGAGGGCGACAAGATGAAGCACCGGCATCCGGGCCTAAGTTCGCGCCATAGGCTCGCACGTCCACCCGGGCTATCGCGTTGCACGCAACAATCAGTCCGACCGTTTTTGCCATCGAACCACCGCTTGTCAGGGTCCCGCTGGAGCGTTGAGGTAAACCCTTCATGGCTTTGAGTCAGTTCACGACCTGTCGATCCATTTGTGCCGGGGCAGTGTTCCCGCCGCCAACGTTTGAGCCAGCAGTGGTGGAGTGCCCCCCGTTAAGTGGTCCACCAACTGGGATATTAGGTCATGTTGACGAACTTCTGAACCAAAGCCTCGCGGCTGGCCTGCCCGATATTTTGTACCAGACGGTATGAGAGATTATTGCGTGTGTGACGCCTCGTCGAGAGGGGTTGGTCTTGGTGTGATGGTGACGGGTGCAGGTGGTCGGTATCCCAAGACTGAGTGTGGACGTTTCGCGTTGTAGTGGGTGCGCCATTTCTCGATAACCACTTGGACTTCCCTGAGACTGTAGAAGATCTCATCATTGAGGCATTCATCCCTGGGTTTTGCTCTGTCGTCCCGGCTTCCTTGCAGGCCATGGCAACCGTCTTGCCCTGTCCCTGCAGCACCTCGATCTGGCGCAGCTTCGTCACGATCTGCTCCGCACCAAGTCTTTTCCGTGCCATCTTCTTTCACCTTTCCAGTTCGATACTCTTGTCTTATGGGTTTTCTGGTTTCCAAGGCAAAAGGGAGCCACTGCACGCCACTTTGCGTGGCGGATGGTGGCGGGGGAAGGATCGGTCAATACTAAGGTCGTAATGGGCCGAATATGAGTTTGGTCACCCCGTCTTTTCTATCGACCTGAACGGATACCAGGCTCTGAGGCCCGCATGACAAGACCAGGTGGAGAAAAGACCCATGCGACAGACAACTGGCATTGATGTTTCAAAAGATACTCTGGACGCTTATCGACTGCCGGACGGAGAGCATATCCAGGTAAGGAACGACAAGCTGGGCCACAGGACTCTGATCCGATGGCTTGGCAAGGACCATGGCCGTCTTGTGGCATCTGAAGCCACAGGTGCATATCACCGACAGATGGAAACGGCACTTGCAGCTCGTGCCATACCTTTCGTCAAGGTCAATCCCCGGCAGGCACGCAGGTTTGCCGAAGCGACTGGCAGGCTGGCTAAAACTGATCGCGTCGATGCAGTCATGCTGGCCAAGATGGGAGCTGTTCTCGAGCTCGAAGCGCAGAAGCCCACGAGTGAGAACCTCCATGAACTCAAGGAATTAATGACTGCCCGCCGGGCCCCGATCAAGGACCAGGCTGTGCAAGGACACGGCTTGCCACCACGACTCTGTCGCTGATCAAGCGCCAGATCAATGCCCGCCTTTTGCAAATCACGGAACAAGTGCAGCAGATCGATGCTGCCATGACCAACAAACTCGCACACGATGAAGCGATGTCCCGACAACTGGCCATCCTCGTCAGCATTCCAGGCATCGCGGCAACCACAGCCCTGGCGACGCTCATCGAAATGCCTGAACTGGGCACACTCGACGGAAAACAGGCTGCCAGTCTCGCGGGGCTTGCTCCGATCTCGCGTCAATCAGGCAAGTGGCAAGGCAAGGAACGCATCCGGGGTGGACCGCCCTTGCTGCGGCGAGCCATCTACATGCCAGCACTCGTCGCGGTCCGCTTTAATCCCGCTCTCAAGGCAAAATACGATCAGCTCATCCAAGCTGGAAAACCTGCCAAAGTTGCCCTCACCGCGATCATGCGCAAGCTCATCGTCATGGCGAACGCCTTGCTGCGTGACAGGCGCAAGTGGGCAGAAATTAGCCCTTGACGAAGACGGATACTCATATCGGCTGGTTCAGAAAAAACCGGTCAGGTCA
>JBAVOA010000296.1:0-2741 GCA_049691635.1 Aestuariivirga sp.
CAAAAATACACTTCGATTCGCGTTCAGAATAAACTAGGATTGAACCGGGAAAAAGGACCACAGATATACTGTGGCCAGGGGCGGTTTCAAATTGGAAGTGTGGTTTGTGATGCAAGGTTGTTTGAAGCGTTGGACAAGGGTGGTTTTGGCTGCAGTTGCCCTCATGCTTGGCGGGGCGCAGGTTTCGGCTGAATCGCTGACTGATGCTATGGTTTCGGCCTATGGGAACAATCCGACGCTGAAGGCTGAACGGGCCCGGCAGCGCGGAACCGATGAAGAGGTGCCACAGGCCCTGTCCGGCTGGCGCCCGACGATCAATTCGGAAGGTTCAATTGACCATACGTGGTCGGATACCACGACTACCCGCACCCAGGAACGCACCTCGAAGTCGGTTTCCATTGCCCTCACGCAGCCAATTTTTCGCGGCTTCAAGACGATCAACGGAACCAAGGCGGCTGAAGCCAATGTCGACGCGGGCAAACAGGGGCTCTTGGCTGTTGAACAGGATATTCTGTTCCGGGCCGTCCAGGCCTACATGAATGTCATTCGCGACCGGCAGATTGTGGGGCTGCGCCAGAAGAACGTCAATGTTCTCCAACAACAGTTGGGCGCTTCGGATGAACGGTTCAAGGTCGGTGAAATCACCCGCACCGACGTGGCGCAATCGCGGGCCCGCCTCAGCGAGGCCCAATCCAATGTGGCTTCGGCCAAGGCGGCGCTTGCCGCAAGCGTTGCCAACTACCTTAATGTGGTGGGGCACGAGCCCGGCAAGCTGAAATATCCCGGACTTGCCAGATTGCCCAAATCGCTGGAGGCAGCGCAGGCTGCTGCTGCTGAAATCAATCCCAATATCCTGTCCGCGGCTTATGTCGAAGAAGCTGCGCGGTATGAGACGGAAGTGCTGAAGGGTGATCTTCTGCCCTCGGTGGATTTGCAGGCGTCAGCCATCTTCAATGATCCCTCGTCAACGGGCAGCGGTTCGGCAGAAAACGCCAAAGTTGAAGGAATTCTGACCATTCCGCTGTATGAGGCGGGACGGGTTTACTCCTCGGTCCGGCAAGCCAAGCAGGTGGCAAGCCAGCGCCGCCTGGAAGTCATTCAGGCAGGACGTTCGGTGCGCGAGAGCGTTTCCATCTCGTGGAACAACCTGAAATCGGCGCGTGAAATCATCCGCTCTGCCAAGGCGCAGGTTTCGGCTGCCGAACTTGCACTCGATGGCGTCCGCCAGGAGTACCTTGTCGGTTCGCGCACCACGCTTGATGTGCTGGATGCCGAGAGCGAAGTATTCTCAGCACGCATTGCGCTGGTGTCGGCGGAGCGTGACCAGATTGTCAACGCTTACCAGATCCTCGGCTCCATTGGCCGCCTGACGGCGCGCGACCTTTCGCTTCCTGTTGAATATTATGACGCTGACGAAAATTATCTGAACGTGCGTGGCAAGTGGTTCGGCACGGGAGCCGACACCATAGAGTAGAACGTCCTGGCCGGAGCCAAGGCCAGGGGTTTGTTTGTGTTGCGAAGAGGGAAAATGTGCGGTGACATCCGAACCTGACATGGAAAGTCTGCTGGCCTCCATTCGCAAAGCCATAGACTCCGATATCGGCGAGAATACCAAGGCCGCATTGCGCAAGGCAGATGACACGCCGTTCAGTGGGGCCATGCGCGAATCGCGCGTGAAATTCGACGATGGGCTGACCAGCCGCCGCGATGCGTCGGGCGAGATTTCCGACCTGCGCAGCAAGATCCAGAAAAACCGCCAGAGTGCGGGCCTCACCGAACCCTTGCCGCCCGCGCCCAGTCTTTCAAATGCCCCGCCTCCTCCGAAACCCGTTTCGAAATCGGGCTTTGCCGGAATCCTGGGCGGCGACGGGCAACAGGTCACGCCCTGGACGCCGCGGCCAATGGCGGAAAGCCGGCCCCCCAGCCTGCGCCCCACGCTGCCGGACGATCTGCCGCCAATTCCGCAATACCAGAACACCTATGACGAGGCCGAGGTCTATCCGGAAGAGGTGGGCTGGGCGGAGGAAGAGCCGGCCTATCTGCCTTCGCCGCCCCTGATGTCGCCCGATACCATCAATGCGGCAAATTCCTCCTTCAACCAATTGTCCGACACGCTGATGGCACGGGCTTTGGGGGAGCGCTCCATCGAGGACATGACCCATGACCTGCTCAAGGGCATGCTGCGGAACTGGCTCGACGCCCATTTGCCAGGGCTCGTTGAAAAGCTGGTGCGCGAGGAAATCGAACGCGTGGCCCGCCGCGGCCGTTAACCACGCGGGATTGGTACGGGCCTTGCTTGGTTAACCGGCATGACGAGGAAGTTGTATCATGTCTGAACACCGGCAGGCCCTGCGCATGCGCCGCCTCAAGGATGCGCGCATGGTCTTTAACGACCGGAAATCCGTGATGAATTGCACGGTGCGCAATGCCAGCGCGCTGGGCGCCAAACTGCTGATGGCCGAACCCCACATGGTGCCGCCCGAATTTGAACTGACCATTTCCGGGTCAGATCCACGGCCCGCGCGCAAAATCTGGTTCAAGGACGGCGAGATGGGCGTCAAGTTCCTGTAGTTGCAAGCGGCGGCGCGGTAGTGTTTATAGCGCCCAAACAGCAACCAAAGATTCACCTCATGCTTGAGAAGACCTTTACCCCATCGGAAATGGAAACCCGGCTCTATGACGAGTGGGAGCGCCGCGGCTTCTTCAAGCCGGGCCGCAAGCCCAAGGCGAAACCGTTTACC
>JBAVOA010000297.1:0-2735 GCA_049691635.1 Aestuariivirga sp.
CAACACTCTATCGCAGTTGAGTCTCCAGCAGATCAAGCGCGATATCTACTGAAGCCAGGCGCACTGCGGCTCGCCCGATATCACCAAATTTCATTTCGCGATGTTGCGTCGCGCCGTTCCTGCGGGCGCAGGCAAAATGGACCAACCCCACTGGTTTTTCCTCTGATCCACCGCTAGGCCCCGCTATTCCGGTAATTGAAACAACGAGTGTTGCCACAGATTTGAGAATGGCCCCATGCGCCATCGCCAGCGCGCACTCCCGGCTTACTGCCCCATGCTCAGCGATCAGGTCGCAGGAGATACCCAACATTCGTTCCTTCGCCTCATTTGAATAGGTCACAAATCCGCAGTCGAAAACATCAGACGATCCCGCGATAGAGGTAAGCAACGCGGCAACCATCCCACCTGTACAGCTTTCAGCTGTTGCCAACTTCAAGCTCTGCTGACGGCATTTTTCCAGCAATTCCATTGCCCGTTGCTCAAGAGTCATGGCAGCCGCACCGTCGCCGTTGCAAATGCTGCCAATCCTTCCCGTCGCCCGATGGCACCCAATTGTTCCGTCGTCGTTGCCTTGATTGCGATGCGGTCTGGCGCCACGTGGAGCAGGGGCGAGAGCAGAGCTTTCATCGCTCCGATATGAGGCCCCACCCGTGGCGCTTCAGCCAGAATCGTGATGTCAACATTGGCGATAATGCCACTTCTCGCACCGAGAAGTTCAACGGCCCTTCGCAGGAATATTGACGAAGGAGCATCTTTCCATTGCGCCTCGCTCGGCGGGAAATGGGTTCCAATGTCCCCTTCACCCATCGCCCCCAGGATGGCGTCGGTAAGCGCGTGTATGGCCGCATCAGCATCCGAATGGCCTTTGAGCTTCTGGTCATGGGGAATTTTGATACCGCACAGCACAACGCCGTCACCGGGCTCAAATTCGTGAAAATCGATGCCTTGCCCAACGCGCACATCCAGACGTTCAGCATTTGCTCTTGCCATCACATATTGATCCGCTTCCCGGATGTCTTCCGCCGTCGTCAATTTTCGGTTCTCCGAGCGCCCCGCAATCACCCGAACCTTGATTCCAAATCGTTCGGCAACGGCCGCGTCATCCGTAAGGTCCTGCGTATTCTGCTCATGTGCCAGAGTGTGTGCCGTATGAATGGCCTTCATGTCAAAACCCTGTGGGGTTTGCACCGACCACAGCCCTTGCCGGTCCACCGTGCGTTCCACCAGGCCGCCAGGGGCAAACTTAACCGTATCGGCAATGGGAAGTCCTGGAATAACACCCTCCGACCGGTCCAGTTCCGCAATGATATGGCTGATCAGATCGGCCGAGACAAAGGGTCTCGCTGCATCATGGATCAGAACCTTGAGGAAGCCCTTCCCGCTGCAAGCGGCTATGCCGTTACGGCAGGACTCTTGCCGCGTAGGACCGCCAACTACAGGATTTGCCACATCTAGTCCTGCCGTGGACTGCGCGAACAGGGTCTCGTGGCCCGCCCCAATTACCGTTTGCACATAGGACACGCCGGGATGTTCCACAAAGGCCTTGAGCGTCCACCAGATCACCGGCCTACCGCCAATAAGTTGATATTGTTTGGGTAATTCGCCACCCGCGCGAAAACCCGCCCCCCCGGCAACGATAACAACAGCAATCGACATAATTTTCGTCTAGCAGTCCCCTTAGCGCGGGGCAATAAATGGTCTTGACGCAGTGCAGCATAGTTCTATTCTGCTCATAAAACACTCTGGTACGTTAAGTGATTAAAAAATGAGCATTCAGATCGGCAGCATCAAAACCCGTAATCGGGTCTTCCTGGCTCCGCTTTCAGGCGTCACGGATGAGCCATTTCGCGCCGTGGCCCACGCCCATGGCGCCGGACTGGTGGTATCGGAGATGGTTGCCAGCGAAGAACTGGTCCGTGCCCGGCCCGACATGGTCCGGCGTGCACGGGGGGCTGAGACACTGAAACCTTTTGTCATTCAGCTTGCCGGCCGCGAGGCCCGTTGGATGACGGAAGGTGCCAAGGTTGCTCAGGACTTGGGTGCCGATGTGATAGACATCAACATGGGATGTCCCGCCCGGCAAGTCACCGGAGGTCTTTCCGGTTCCGCCCTTATGCGTGACCTTGATCACGCGCTGACGTTGGTCGACGCCACGGTGCAGGCATCCCGGGTTCCTGTCACGCTCAAAATGCGCCTTGGTTGGGACGAAGTTTCGATCAACGCATCCGAACTTGCTCGTCGTGCCGAAGCCGCTGGCATTCAAATGATTACCGTCCACGGCAGAACCCGCTGCCAATTCTACGGTGGCAAAGCCGATTGGCGTGCCATCAGCGCGGTAAAGGAGGCAATCAACATTCCTCTGATTGCCAACGGCGACGTCAGCAGCGCCGAACAGGCAAGGTCCATGCTGGCAGAATCCGGGGCTGACGGAGTTATGATCGGGCGCGGCTCCTATGGCAGACCCTGGTGGCCTGGTGTCATAGCCAATCAACTTGACCCAGGTTTAGGTATTGAAGAACCTTCGTTGGTCGCGGAGATGAGAATTGTTACCGACCACCACCAGCAAATGTTGAAAAATTACGGCGCCGAACTCGGCAACCGCATTGCCCGAAAGCATATTGGCTGGACCATTGTACGCCTTGAAGAGCGCAATTTCCTATCGCCGGAGAAGGCCGCCTTTTGGCGACAATTAATTTTGACTTCCCGCGATAACAACCACGTGGCGGGGTCTATTG
>JBAVOA010000298.1:0-4700 GCA_049691635.1 Aestuariivirga sp.
GCATTTGCCTATCCGCACCTCATGGTCAGTCCCGGTCCTCTTATTCCTGCTCATGCTAATCTTACGACAAATTGCTTTGCCTGCCATGCCCCCCTTCGTGGTGTTGAGCCCGCACGGTGCATCGCCTGCCATGCTCTGGCAGATATAGGACTCAGGACAACCGAGGGTCAGCCTGTATCCAGGACACAGACCAAAATTCCAGTCCACCAAGCTTTGACCTCACAGAGTTGTTTGTCCTGTCATAGCGATCACTCCGCTTCGGGTTTCTCCGCAGTGAAACAGGCAAAGTTCTCCCATGCGCTTCTCAATCCTGCAATGAGTGCAAATTGCTCGAGCTGCCACACAGCCCCCAATAATGCAATTCACCAGGACCTCAAGGGAACTTGCAGTCAATGTCACAGTCAGGAGCGATGGAAACCCGCAACATTCGACCATGCCAAGTTCTTCGTGCTCGACGGTGACCACAACGCGGCATGTACAACCTGTCATGTTAATAATGACTTCAGCCGCTATACCTGCTTTGGATGCCATGAACATCAGCCGAATGGCATCCGGGCGAAGCATCTCGATGAGGGTATCCGCAATTTTGAAAATTGCGTGTCGTGCCATCGCAGTGCCCACGGGGAAGCTGGAGAAGGTGGTTCGGAAAATGGTGGAGACGATGACTGAGTATCCTACCAAGTGCCTCAATTAGTGGCTAATGAAAGTATCCGACCCTACTGCCAAACGCCATGCCACTATCAGCGAGAATTGGGGGCATCGCGAATTCCCCTGGCGCCCATAGCTCGATAAGCAGGTATAGCAGGTCAGAAGAACCGCCAATAGCTATGGTGATCTCCGCTCGTGGAGCATATGGGAAGTCGCCTGTCAAGCGGTCTACATCTGATTTCTGCCTTGAAGCTGACTCGCAAATCGTGGTCCTCGACGTCGCGCTTTGACCCGTAATAGACTTCCTATTTTCCCTGCAGAAAGTTAAAGCAATTTGGGTGGGGCACGAGGGTTGGGTGCAATGGTAGACTCATGCCATGAGTGTGGGAATCAACGCTGCCCAGGCAGTGGCCGTCGACAAGACGAGGCCTGGAATGATGCGCAAGGCGAAGCCACTTGAACCTGCGCTGAGAGACATCACGATCTTCGACCCCGCGTTGCAGCTCATGGCAGCAAGGATCGGCACAACTGCTTCTTGAGCTGTTAATTTTTCCGAAGCGACTAGGGATGCAACTGAAATCGACGCAGCGTGGGTATCGACAATGCCAGCCAAGGCAGCCCCTACAACAACTCCAACTTCACCTAACATTTCCCTCGAACCAGCCGCCGCTACCAGCATGATGGCAACTGTAACGGCTAGAGTCATGGCGGTCACAATGCTGAAAGCCCCATCCGAATCTGTGGCTTTCGGGTCTTCGGATTTCAACGCAACGAGTGTGAAGGCAATTCCGTACACTGCGGCGACAGTGCCTCCGGCAATCAAAGCAGGTGTCATGGCGGAGAGCGTAGGTCTGCTAACAGCCAAGAGCAGAAGTGCCATTTGGACAAAGGTCGCGACCGTCGATAGTGTCGCACCAGCAACTGCCGACGCCATCGTTTTGGGGTCGCGTGCTGCGCGCCCCGCCATAGCGCCAATTGCCGCGGTGCTCGAGACGAAGCCAGCGGCCAAGCCTGCAAGTGGGAGCCCAGATCGAGGACCTAGAAGCCTATTGGCAACGTGCCCGCATGCTCCGATGGCCAACACGAGAATGACTACAAGCCACAGCATATGCGGGTTAAGAGCGCCAAATGGACCCAGATAACGATCGGGAAGCTGCGGCCAAACCACCAATGTTGTGATTGCAAAAGCAAGACCGTCGTTAACTTCAGCTTCTGTAAGGACGCTTTTCACAAACCTATGGACAGTTGCTTTCATGGCGAGGGTGACGGCGACAGTTGCTCCCAAAGCAGATGCGAGGGCAACATCGGACATAGCAAGTCCGCCGATGAGCGGCATCAAAAACATGGCAACCTCTGTGGTTAGTCCTGGATCACCAATTGGCTGGCGCAAATGCGTAAATGCGGCGAGTAGAGCAATGCTTCCGACCGCGGCTATCAGAAGTGCGACCCCTCCGAGATATATAGATATCGCACCCATCAGAGCGGCGAGAGCAAATGTTCGTATGCCCGCAGGTTGACGGTCTGAACCTTCGCCCTTGTTGCGCTCGCGTTCAATGCCGATCAGCAGTCCCAGCCCAAGAGCCACAGCGAAATTGAACCAAGGGTAGATCATCATCCGTCAAATTTACCTTCTAACTGGGGTATGAACTCAATTCAATTTGTTGAATTGCTTAGGCAAATCAGATTTGGATGCTCTCAACAAGTAACCTGATTGGCTTTAAGAGAAATTTGGACGACTGATCAAAGGTTTGATCCAAATGCTGAATGGCAAGATATTTTACAGTCTCAGGGAAGCGCAGGTCTTCATCGAGAATTGACGCGTCGGTTACTACCCCACGCCTCTTGAAAACCGTAATCACAAGCAGATAGTGTTGTCAGGGCCTCGAGCCTCCACGGTGTATACTACCCCGGATTATAATTCTAGTCCGCATACATATTATCGATAGTTGTTACACAATTTGCTAAGATTTAGAATGGGAATATGAATGTGCAAGAATCTGTGTGAGTCTCTCCAACCATTCAATGTACGATCGTCACTGGACAGACAGATTTGCGCAGGACATCGGCAGAGACGGAGCCGATGACAAATGCCTTTAGAGCTCCAATGCCTGAGGCTCCCATTACGATGAGGTCAACACGGTTCTGCTCCGCGTAGTCCACAATAGCGTGCGCCACATCTCGTGCCCTACATTCGGCGATCCCCGCCTCTGCGCTACCGGCGGCGGCGGCAACCTCTTTGGCCTTTTTGAGTATATCTTTGACCTCTGAATTGCTCCAGACACCGGCGACAGTCTTCCGTCCAACAACATACTGGCGCACAGCCAACACTGAGTGCTTGGCACCTAGGCGCTTAGCGAGTTTTGCAGCTACTTCCAGAGCCCTATACGATGGTTCGGAGCCATCCACTGGCGAAAGAATATGATCCATGACAGTCTGTCCATCCCAACTATATTAGGCACCCCGATGGTCAACCCTCCACCCGAGCAATTGAAGCGAATTCTGTCCTTACCACTAGTTGTCCTCTATGGGCTAGGGATCACGATTGGTGCGGGAATATATGTTCTGGTGGGGGAGACAGCAGGTCGAGCCGGAATGCTGGCTCCATTGTCATTTTTTGGAGCCGCAGCGGTAATGTTGTTTCCCGCGCTCTGTTTCGCCGAGCTTTCCGGACGCTACCCATTTTCGTCAGGCGCCGCGCAGTATGTGGAGGAGAGTTTTGGCTCACAATCCGTTGGCCGATTCATCGGCATATTGATGATTTCCGCTGGTCTGGTCGCTGCAAGTACAATCTCATTGGGTTCGGTCGGTTTCCTGAACTCCTTTACAAGCCTGCCATCCTGGATTGTTCTGGTCGTCGTCGTTGCTAGCATGGGAATCATTTGTGCCTGGGGCATCCGTGAATCTGTCATTTTTGCAGGCCTTATGACACTTCTTGAAATCGGCGGGCTTTTGGCAGTTATTATAGGCGGCTTTTTTTCCAACCCTGATCTCCTAACGCATATCGACCAGCTCATACCCGTCGAGTGGTCAAGCGCTGTGATCATCAGCATCATTCAGGCGAGCTTGTTGGCATTCTTCGCTTTCATTGGTTTTGAAGGCATCTCCAATATTGCCGAGGAAACGATCGAACCCCGCAAAACTTTGCCCAGGGCAATATTGCTGACCCTCACAATAAGTACTGTCATCTATGTGCTTGTCGTCAGCGTCGCGCTCCTTACGGTCGGGCCAGCGGAGCTTGCCATGCAGTCAGCTCCACTGTCCCATTTGTTCGAGCGCACCACAGGCTTGCCAGCAGCGATCATCACCCTGATTGCAGTTTTCGCCACACTGAATGGAGTTATTGTCCAGATCATCATGGTGTCCCGCTTGTCCTATGGGCTGAGTTCACGCGGCCTACTTCCTGCCTTTCTCGGTACCATCAACGAAAGAACACGCACGCCGCTTACTGCAACAATACTAACGGTTGCGGCAGTGTTGGTCATGGCTCTCGTTTTCCCGGTGATCACACTCGCCGAATGGACGTCAAGACTGATACTTTTCGTGTTCGCCATTGTATGCGTGGCACTCGCCAAGCTCAAATTCACGTCCGCGCCTCCTCCGCCAGGCACCTTTGAAGTGAACGCCATCGTGCCAGTTATCGGGGCAATAGGTTGTGCGGCGCTGCTAGTCGTAGACCTCATTTGGGGATAGGGCTGCCGCGTTCACAGCTACTGACCCTCCATCCATTTTCTGCTCAAAGCACAAGAACCCCTACGTGCCGCGCATCGAATTTCAGTTCCCCTAACAAATCAGATTCAATGAACACTGGCAACAACTCTTAACACTACTCCAATTCATGCTTCGCAATGTGTGCGCAGACGGCCAAGCTAAAAAAGCAAAACTTGGGATATTCGGGTATCAGATTGGGAACAATTTTGTCCTACGAAGGAGGTGGCAACTTGACGCCATTTTATGTTGAATGAAATTCAAACACACCGCTTTGATTCTTGCGGAATTCAATCATATCGATGATCTTTCTTTCGGCAGAATCCTTAGCATTCAAGATGTACTGC
>JBAVOA010000299.1:0-1715 GCA_049691635.1 Aestuariivirga sp.
GAGAAGCGGCCGAAGATGAAGTAAAGTGGCTGGGGGACTAGGATTCGAACCTAGACAAACAGAGTCAGAGTCTGTGGGCCTACCGTTAGCCGATCCCCCAATGCGCCGGGAATGGCCGCTTCAATAGCGGTGGGGGGGCGTTCGTGCAAGGGCGGAATGGGATCGGCCTCATCAGCGCTATATTCTTCGACCTCGGCGGACGACGCGTTCCAGACTTTCGATACGGTTGCTGGTTGCAAATATGGGTCCCGGCTTACCGCCGGGATGACAGAAGAAAGAGTAAATTCAATAGGAACGTTGGGCTAAGTCCGGAACTGTTTGATCAGGTTGGCGAGACTTGGCTGTTGGCCTGCTGCGGGTGGAGGTGGCGGCGGGCTGGCGGCTTGGCGCAGGGGCTGCGGCGGTGAATGCTGACCAAAGCCCTGCGGCGCCGGCTGGATGCCGGGCCTTTGCTGGGCTGCGGCAGGCGGCAAGGTTTCGCGGCGGAGCGAGGGCTGCTGCGGAACAGGTGAAGCGGGCACGTGGGTGGCCTGGGCTTCGGCGGCATAGGCAGCGCTGTCGGGATTGAAGGTCTGAGCCCGCCAGCGGTGGACAATCTCGTGCAGGAAGCTGTCGTCGGGCAGGTCTCTCGCCCAGTTCTGGGTGAAGGAGGCGGTGTTGCTCCTGGGCCATTCATCGGCAGGCAGCATGTCGAACTTGATGCGGGTGGGAAGGGCCACGCCTTCACCGAAGGTGATGGCCTCGCCGGTGCCCATGGTGGACATGAATTCAAGAAGGCTGGCGGCGGCGTCGGAAATGCCGGCGCGCAGAATGTCCTGGTCGCGCTCGTTGGTGAGGCGCATGGAAAAGATTGTGTTGCACTGGGACAGGATGGTGGGATCGAGTTCCGCCGGGCGCTGGGTAATCATGCAGAGCGACACGCCGTATTTGCGCCCTTCCTTGGCGATGCGGGAGATCGATTTCTTGGTGGGCTCGAAGCCCAGGGTCTTGTCGATGGGAACGTAGCGGTGGGCTTCCTCGCAGACAAAGGTGATCGGAATGCGGCCGGCGCTCCACACGCCGAAGTCAAAGGCAAGGCGGGCCAGAACCGACACCACCACGTTGATGATTTCCGAGGGCAGGCCGCCCAGTTCGACAATGGCAATGGGCTTGCCGGCGACGGGAATGCGGAACAGGCGGGCGAGCACGGCCGCCATATTGTCCTGCACCGTCAGGCTGCCGAACATGAAGGCGTAGCGCGGATCGCGCGAGATGGTTTCGATGCGGGCCTTCAGGCGCTTGTAGGGAGCGAGCTCACCGCGCAGTTCCAGCTTGCCGATATATTCCTCGAGGATGCCGGTAAGATCCGACGTGCGGTAAGGCAGCGGGGTGTCAACGCCGATGGTGGAGCTGTCGAAGCCGTTGCGCCCGCCAACCGCCACCTTGTCGCGGCGCTGGTTGCTCATGTAGCGCGCCTTGGCCATGGGGATGAGTTCGCGCAGGATTTCCACGTCGGTTTCGCGGCCGGGCTGCTGGCCAATGAGGATTTCAACGGCCTCCTCGAAGTTCAGAAGCCAGAAGGGCAGCACCATGTTGTCAGGCGTGATGACCTCGGAGAGGCCCTTGAAGGACTGGGCATATTCGCGGTGCACGTCGAGCAGCAGGATATGGGCCTGGGGGTTTTTCTCCAGAATGCGGCGGAGGATAAGCGCCACGGTGCAGGACTTGCCGGTGCC
>JBAVOA010000300.1:0-2094 GCA_049691635.1 Aestuariivirga sp.
TTTCTAGGGCCTGCTCGCCCGTATCCGGCTGCGAAATCAGCAGGTCTTCAATGTTGACACCCAGCTTCTTGGCATAGCCGGGATCCATCGCATGTTCCGCGTCGATGAAGGCGCAAATGCCGCCCCGCTTCTGCGACTCCGCAATGGTCTGCAGCGCCAGGGTGGTTTTGCCGGAAGATTCCGGTCCATAAATTTCAATCACGCGCCCGCGCGGCAGACCGCCAATTCCCAGTGCAATGTCGAGACCGAGGGAACCCGTCGAAATCGCTTCAATCTCAACCGCCGCATTGGCGCCGAGCTTCATGATGGAGCCCTTGCCGAAAGCCCGTTCAATCTGGCTCAGGGCCGCCTCCAGCGCCTTGTTCTTATCCATTGAAGTATTCTCAACTACCCGCAGATTCGCTTGCCCCATTGCCCATACTCCTTAATTCAGTTGCTGCGCCGGGTGCAATCACATACTTTGTACCAGCGATGTTGATGTTATGTTCTAATTTTGTTCCGATTGCAAGTAGTATTTTGAAAGGGGGCTAGGCAAGCACCTGTTCAACAGCCCTGCCCGCGGCAAACAGCCCCTGATCCTGCCCGTGGGGGGCCATCAGCATGAGACCCACAGGTGCCGCACCCGGTTCATTCGCTGGAATCGACAGGGCGCAACACGCCAGGAAATTGCCCACATAGGTATTGCGCAAGCTCATGCCATTGAAACGGAGATAATCCTGGTCTGCCGCCAGCGCCGCGATGGGCGGCGGAATGTTCATGACCGTCGGAAGGATAACCGCATCAAATCCCCGCATCTGTGCATTGAAGCGCAAAATGATCTCGTCCCGGCGCTTCACGATGGAAAGATAGTCCGCCGCGCTGATGCCGTCAGCCACCCCCAGCCGCATGCGGACCCGGGGATCGTAATCCGCGCCCCGCTGGGCAATGAGAGTGCGGTGATGGGCGGCAGCCTCCGCCGCCACAATGCCGCCCTTCACGGTCAGCGTGGGAAATTCCAGCAGTTCTTCAAAGGCAAAATCAATGAGCTTCGCTCCCGCCTTTGAGAGCCGCGCCAATCCGCGCTCCCAGGCCGATGCCACCTCGGTATCCAGTCCATCAAGAACAGCGGTTTTCAAAACCCCTAAGCGAAGGCCCGAGGCTTCGCGGGGTGCGATCTGCCCCGGCCAGTCCCCCGCCATCAAGGCATCGGCTGTGGCGCAGCACGTCACGGAATTTGCCAGCGGCCCGATGCAATCAAACCGCGGCGAAAGCGGATAGGCGCCTCGCGTGCTCACCCGCCCGGTGCTGGGCTTATAGCCCACGATCCCGTTATAGGCCGCTGGAATCCGGCAGGAGCCCCCCGTATCCGAGCCGATGCTCAAGGCGCACATCCCATCGGCGACGGCCACCGCAGCGCCTGCCGAAGAGCCTCCCGGAATGCGCCCCGTCTTGCGGTCGAACGCGGATTTCGGCGTGCCGTAATGGGGGTTGAGCCCTACCCCCGAATAGGCAAATTCCGTCATGTTGGTCCGCCCCAGAACCACCATGCCAGCTGACTTCAGCGCGGCAATGGCGGGCGCATCGGCGCGGGCTGGCGCGGCATCCCGCAACACTTTGGAACCCGCCGTAGTCACCTCGCCAGCCAGATCAAAAAGATCCTTCACGGAAACCGGAATGCCCGCGAAGGCCGACGGCTGGCGGTTACGCCGCCGCAACTGGTCCTGATAATCAGCCGAAGCCCGCGCGCCCTCCGCATCAACGCCTATGAAAGCCCGGGCTCCCTCGCCCGCGGGATCGGCAATCGCTGCAAGAGAAGCTTCTACAAGCGCGCGCGATGTCACTTTTCCATCGGCAAGATTTTGTGCCAGTTCAGCAAGTGTAGCCTTCGCCATCTCACGCAATCCCGTTGCCCATCATCAACCCATGAGCAGAGCCCAGACCGGGCAGTGAAGTCAATGAGGCTTCCAGCCATTCAGTTTCCGCCAAAGATATATAAACAAGGCCCGCGCAGAATTATGAATATATCCCCTTGACTCTTATATTCCTATTATGCTAGTTGTATTCCTGTTCATCCCGGAAGGGGTCTCGGTCATGACGGTGGCTTTGATGGGGTGG
>JBAVOA010000301.1:0-10516 GCA_049691635.1 Aestuariivirga sp.
TGATGCAGCAACGCGCATTGAAACCATCCGCGCCGAAGCCAGGAATCTCGCTTTCGCCCAAGGCCTGGAAATGATCGAGGATGAAGCCCTGTTGAAAGAGGTCGCAGGCCTCGTCGAATGGCCCGTCGTGCTGATGGGCGAGTTCGACAGGAATTTCCTCAGCGTGCCTCCGGAAGTAATCGTCACCACCATCAAGAACAACCAGAAATGCTTCTGCCTGCGTGACGGCAAAACCGGAAAACTCTCCAACAAATATCTGCTTGTCGCAAACATGGTGGCAAGCGACGGCGGCAAAACCATCGTCGCCGGCAACAATAAAGTCATCGCCGCCAGATTGAGTGATGCCAAGTTCTTCTGGGACCAGGACCGCAAGACCAAACTCGCAGACCTGCTGCCCAAACTCGACGCCATCACCTTCCACGCCAAGCTCGGCAGCCAGGGCGAACGGGTCAAACGCATCGAGGCGCTGTCCGGAGAAATAGCCAAGACTATCAAGGCCGACGTCGAGAAGACCAAACTCGCGGCTCGTCTGGCAAAAGCCGATCTCGTCACTGCCATGGTCGGCGAATTCCCAGAACTGCAAGGCCTGATGGGCCACTACTATGCCCTCGATCAGGGCATCGACAAAGAAGTCGCCGAAGCCATCCGCGACCACTACAAGCCACAGGGACCGAGCGATTCAATTCCCGTTTCCAAAATTGGTCAAGCCGTTGCGCTAGCGGATAAACTTGATACGCTTGTTGGCTTCTGGATCATTGACGAAAAGCCAACCGGCTCAAAAGATCCCTATGCACTCCGTCGCGCTGCGCTTGGAAGTAATAGAATAATACTGGAATCGTTCCTTAGACTGAAGTTAGTCGATTTAATTGCAAAGGAAATGAAATCATATCTCTGGGCATTCAAAAGACTTTTCACCGAAGACCTGTATGATCGTCTTGCACAGTCTATAAAGTCGACTTCAGATTCTGAGACCACTTTTGCTAAACGGCAGTTATGGAATCCACTATCGAATCCTGACTTGCCAAGAACAAAAGATGAGATGGATCAATGGGTCTACTCTTTTTGTTTAGGGCTAACCGCTTTTCTTGCAGATAGACTAAAAGTTCAACTTGGTGAACAAGGTGCGCGTCACGATCTGATCGACGCCGTATTCTCGCTCGGCGGCCAGGATGATCTCCTGATGATCGTCCGCCGCGTCGAAGCTCTTTCCAAATTCCTCGACAGCGATGACGGCAAGAACCTTCTCGCGGGCGTCAAGCGCGCCTCCAACATTCTCAGGATCGAGGAGAAGAAGGATGGCCACGGCTTCACGGGCCTGCCCAATCCGCAACTTCTCATCCAGGGCGAGGAGCGCGACCTGCACCGCGCCGTCTCCGCCGCCGAAGCCAACGCCCGCAAGGCCGTCGAGCACGAGGATTTCGGCGCCGCCATGATGGCAATCGCCAAACTGCGCGGCCCCGTCGATGCCTTCTTCGAGAAGGTGACAGTGAACGCCGATGATCCCTCCTTCCGCGAGAACCGCCTGAAACTGTTAAACCGCATCAGGGCTGCAACTTTGGCAGTCGCAGATTTTTCCAAGATCGAAGGCTAGTTCCCCCAAACCCAAATCCCCAACAGCGTTGTACCATGGCGCCAAGCGGCCAATTGGATTTCAGCAGCATTCCTCTCGCAAGGAAACTTCGCTCGCAGTGGGGACTTGCAATTTTGGAGAATGCCCGTTTATACACGTTTGACCGTACGCTGTCAAGCATTAAATTCCTACGATATTTCTCCGCGTGGCGGAAAGATCTGCCATGCGCAGGCCCGCCTTGCCGAAACACCGGTCCCGGTGACATAAACCGCCATGACTTCAGTCGCCGCCTACGCCCCCGACAGCCGCTATGCCTGGTTCCGCCTTGCCGTCTCCCTGGCCTTGGCCACCATCGCTGGCATTGGCCTGTGGGCGGGCATTGTGGTCCTGCCCTTCATTCAGGTTGAATTCGGCGTTGACCGTTCAGGTGCGTCGCTGCCCTACACCCTGACCATGATCGGCTTTGCCTTGGGCGGCGTGCTGATGGGCAGGCTTGCCGACCGCTTCGGCATCATGGTTCCCATGTTCATTGGCTCGATCATGCTGGGCCTGGGCTTCATCGCCGCGGCCCTCGCACCCACCTACTGGACGTATGTCATGGCCCAGGCGGGCCTCATCGGCCTCTTCGGTTGCGCCACGACCTTTGGCCCGCTGGTCGCTGACGTCTCGCTGTGGTTCCAGAAGCGCCGCGGCATTGCCGTGGCCGTTGCCGCCTCGGGCAATTATCTCGCGGGTACCATCTGGCCACCCATCCTCACCTGGGGCATCCAGAACTATGGCTGGCGCTATTCCTTCATGGCGCTTGGTGTTCTGACAGTGGCGCTGATGCTGCCACTCTCGCTCCTGCTGCGCCGCAGGGCTTCCCTCGAAGAGCGGCCTAGTCCTTCGAGCGCTGCAAGGAATGGTGGCCAGGCGCCCGACGGAACCCCCGTCCTGCAGGGTCTGCTGGTGCTTGCGGGCCTTGCCTGCTGCGTGGCCATGTCCATGCCCCAGGTTCACATTATCGCCTATTGCGGCGATCTGGGTTATGGTCCCGCCCGGGGTGCGGAGATGCTCTCTCTCATGCTGGGCTTCGGCGTGGTCAGCCGCCTGGCATCGGGCTTCATCGCCGACCGTATCGGTGGCCTTGGCACCTTGATTATCGGCTCCTTCCTGCAATGCCTCGCCCTTCTGTTTTATATTCCCTTCGATGGCTTGGCCTCGCTTTATGTCGTTTCCGCTTTCTTCGGCCTCGCCCAGGGTGGCATCGTGCCGAGCTACGCCCTGATCGTGCGTGATCATTTCCCGGCCCGCGAAGCCGGCTTCCGCATCAGCCTCGTGCTCACCGCCACGGTTCTCGGCATGGCGCTCGGCGGCTGGCTCTCGGGTGAAATTTTCGACCGCACCGGCTCCTACCAGGCCGCCTTCCTCCACGGCATCGCCTGGAACCTGCTGAACATGGGCATTGCTTTCTGGTTGCTCGTCGGGCGCAAACGTCCGGGTGTGGGAGTAGCATCAACGGCTTAGTTTAAGGAACCCATGGGAACCGCATGAGACAGGCAAAGCGAAACATGGCACTGACGCCGGCGCTTGTCGCCCTTTGCGCTCGCGAAGTGGCAGAGCCAGCACCCGGGGGGGAATACGACTATTTCGATGACAAGGATTATGACCAGGCTGTAGAGAAACTACTGGTTGAAAAGCCCTCTGGACCATTCTGGCTCTTTGCCTATGGCTCGCTGATCTGGAAGCCGGAATTTCCCGCGGCGCAAAGCCAGCGCGCCATGGCCAGGAACTGGCGCCGTTCCTTTTGCCTGCGCATCAAGAGCCATCGCGCCACGCCTGAGCAGCCCGGCTACATGATGGGTCTTGATCGCGGCGGCACCTGTGAAGGCGTGATCTATCAGATCTCGGAGCAGGACCTTGCCAAACAGCTCTGGCAATTGCTGTACCGGGAAGTGGGCAGCCACGAAGCGCTCGAAAGCGTGCGCTGGATTGAGGTGGAGGCGGAAAATGGCCCGGTACAGGCGCTGACCTTTTATGCCCATCCGGAGCGCCGCAATATCTACGTAGGCGATCTGCCGCTGCAAGACATTGCCAAGGATCTGGCGCGGGCCTGCGGCCACTGGGGTTCGGGCGCCGAATACCTCTACAATACGGTGTCCCACCTGGAACAGCTGGGCATCCACGATGCCGATCTCTGGCGCTTGCAGGAGCTGGTGGCTGCCGCAATCCAGAAGCATCACAGTTAACCAATTGGCTACTTGACCAATTCCTGGGCAGCGTGTTTGCTGCAACGCAATATGGCGCAGAAAGCAATCGTTCCGCTGGAAAAATGTCCTGCCTCGCTAGGCCCCAAGGCCGTTGGCCTCGGTACCATGCTGGGCCTTGGCCTGGCGGTGCCTGCCGGCTTTGTCATTGCAAATGCCGCTTCCCTGACTGCTACCCAGCTTCGCAAAGCGGTCAACACTAGCTTTTGCAACTTCCCCTTGTTGGCCGTACGGCCGAGCCTGATGGACCATGCGCGCGGCTACATGGAAGCCATTCTCAACGTCGGCTTGAATGACGAAACCGTTGAAGCCCTGGCCAGGCAGCTGGATGACAAGCCCAGGGCCTTTGATCTCTACCGCCAGTTCATCGAAAATTATGCCGTGAATGTTCTCGGCCTGCGCCATGCGGATTTTGAAGACATCTTCACCGCCCACAAGGGTGCGGGCCTCATTGCGAAATACAAGTCCTTCATTACCGAGAAGTCCGGCGCGGATTTCCCCCAGGATGCGGGCCAGCAGCTGTGGAACGTGGTGCAGGCGGCCGCGCGCCGTGAAAAATCCGGCGCCCTCATCGTGCAGGCCATGGTCCATGGCGGAAACATTCTGGGTGTGGCCACTTCGCGCAATTTTGCCACCGGAGAAAACGTCCCCAACATTGCACCTGCCTTTGCGGAAAAATTCCCCAAGCACGCGGCACAGCTCAAAGCCGCCCTGCGCAAGATCGAGCGCCATTGCAAATCCATTCAGGAAATCACCTTCACGGTGGAACACGGCAAGCTCTGGCTGCTGCAAACGAAGCCAGCGAAAATAAGCGCCCGGGTGGAATTGAAAACCCTTGTCGATATGGTGGAGGAGGGCCTGCTCACGAAGAAGGAGGCCATCCTCCGGGTTGATCCCCTGATGCTTGACCAGTTTCTCCATCCCACCCTGGATGCCTCCGAAACCCATGAGATTTTTGTGACCGGCCTTGCCGCCTCGCCCGGCGCCGTGTCAGGCCAGGTTGTGTTTGATGCCGCCGAAGCCCAACAGCTTAAAGCGAAGGCGCGGCCCTGCATTCTGGTGCGCAGTGAAACCAGCCCCGAAGATATTCAGGGCATGCATGCGGCCGAAGGCGTGCTGACAGCGCGCGGCGGTCTGCTCTCCCATGCGGCAGTGATTGCCCGCGGCATGGGCAAAACCTGTGTGGTAGGCGCCAGCGGCCTGCGGATAGACTATGACGCGGGCACCATGACGGCGCTGGGCGTTGCCGTCCGCAAAGGCGACGTGATCACCATCGACGGTTCAACTGGCCGTGTCTTCCGTGGCCGCATCGCCACCCAGAAGCCGGTGCTCTCCGGCGACTTCGCGACCATCCTGGAATGGGCTGATGCCTCCCGCCGCATGAAGGTGAGAGCCAATGCCGAAACCCCCAACGAGGCCCGTTCCGCCCGGTACTTCGGTGCCGAAGGCATCGGCCTCTGCCGCACCGAACACATGTTCTTCAGCGCCGAGCGCATCGGCCCCATGCGCAAAATGATTCTTGCGGAAACGGTAGAGGCGCGCAAGGAAGCGCTGGATGAAATCCTCCCCATGCAGCGCCAGGACTTCATTGAGCTGTTTGAGATCATGGCGGGCCTGCCCGTCACCATCCGCCTGCTTGATCCGCCGCTCCATGAATTCCTGCCGAAATCCGAGCATGAAATCCTGGAGCTTGCCCAGGAACTTTCCATCGCCCCTGATTATCTGCGCACCCGGGTTGGCGAGCTGCAGGAATTCAACCCCATGCTCGGCCATCGCGGTGTGCGCCTTGCCGTATCCTATCCCGAAATTGCCGAGATGCAGGCCCGCGCCATTTTTGAGGCAGCTGTCGAGGTAGCCCAGAAATACGGCAAGGCCCCGATCCCGGAGATCATGATTCCACTGGTGGTTGGCAAACTCGAATTTGACTATGTCCGTGCCCGCGTCGTGGCCGTGGCCGAAGCGGTGCAGGTGGAAAGCGGTCTTGAACTGCCCTATCTCGTTGGCACCATGATCGAGTTGCCCCGTGCCGCCCTGCGTGCCGGTGAGATTGCCCAATCGGCTGAATTCTTTTCCTTCGGTACCAATGACCTGACCCAGACCACGCTCGGCATCAGCCGTGACGACAGCGCCCGTTTCATTGGCGAATACACCGCCAAGGGCCTTCTGAAATCCGATCCCTTCATCACCATTGATATTGACGGCGTGGGCGAGCTCCTGCGAATCGCCACGACTCGCGGCAGGAAGGCCAGGCCCGACCTCAAGCTCGGCATTTGCGGCGAACACGCGGGCGATCCGGCGTCGATCAGTTTCTGCGAGGAAATCAGGTTAGATTATGTATCCTGTTCACCCTTCAGAATTGCCATTGCAAGGCTCGCTGCGGCCCAGGCAAGTATCAGAAATAGCTGAACAATTTTCCAAGCTTGCGCGAGGTTAACCTTTCCTTAATTTGAAGTGAAAAAATGTCCCAAATTGGGCAGTTTTGGTTGCTGGCATGGTTAACCTATGCTAAACGCGAAAGGTATAAGCTTCCGTAAGTGAAGTGATTTGTGTCGCTAAGTTTGAGTAGGACCAGGGGATTTGCAGGAAAAACGCCCAACCCAGAGGCCCATGGCCGATTTCCCCACCTATCCCGAAATGCGGGAGCGTGGCGGCATAGTCCAGGAATACGCGCCGTTTGTATTTGGCGGCGTGATGCTGATCGCAGCTTTCGCTTTTGCCGGCAATTACATGGGCCAGAACGCTGTTGCCCATAATCTTTCCCCCGATGAACAGGCTTTGAGCATTGTCTCGCCCGTGACCAACATCATCGCCAAGGGTTCCCTTCTGCCCGAGGGCGAAAATTTCGACATCGTGAACCTCAATGTTTTGCGCAAGCAGACCGTGGTGAGCACCGGCAAGGGTGATTACATCAATGCCAGTGGCGAAGTTCAGATTATTCCGGCCTCGGTTGATCTCACCGGCAAGTCTGATGTTGCGGCCCCCGCGGTCAGGCGCCTGGCACTCGCTCCGTCGCCAGCCAAGATCGAGAAATCATTCAAGCTGAAGCGCACCGAAAAGCAGGCCGTTGTGGCCGAGCGCCGCATCCGTCTTGCTGAAGAAAATTGCCTGGCACGCGCCGTGTATTTTGAGGCCCGCTCCGAATCGGAGCTTGGCCAGCTTGCCGTGGCCCGCGTGATTTTGAACCGCACCAAGGATCCGGCCTATCCGAAATCAATTTGCGGTGTTGTGTATCAGGGGTCCAACCGGCGCAATTCCTGCCAGTTCTCTTTTGCCTGTGACGGCATGCCCGATGATGTGAATCAACCCGCTGCCTGGGCCAATTCCAAGCGGATCGCGCAAAAGGCCATGGCTGATACGACGTCCATGAAGATCATGAGCACCGCCACAAACTACCATGCGGATTATGTGCGCCCGAAGTGGGCTGGCAATATGAAGCGCCTTGTCAAAATTGGCCGCCATATCTTCTATTCGAATTCGTGATATAGCTTTCCAGCCTAAGTTTGTTGAGGCGCCGCCGACGGCGCCTTTACTATGTGGGTTGAATGATGAGCGTTCCGGCGCGCTTTTCGAGAATTGCCAGCGCGTCCTCCAGCTTGCCAATGCCGGCCATTCTTCCGCCCCCTGATACAAAATCAATGGCTGCCTGCACCTTCGGCCCCATGCTTCCGGCCGGAAAGGAGTAGGTCAGCAACTCGGCCGGCTTCACGGCCCCAAGGCGCCGCTGTTGGGCGGTTCCCCAGCCAAGATAAACCCCATCGACGTCGGTGAGCATCAGAAGAGCATCGGCACCAATCTGGCGCGCCAACAGGCCACTTGCATGATCCTTGTCGATCACGGCTTCTATGCCAATGTAGCTGCCGTCGTTTTTGCGGACAACCGGTATGCCGCCGCCTCCGGTGCAGATAACGGTGACGCCATGTTCAATCAGCAGCCGGATAATGCCGATTTCAAGAATGCGCTTGGGCTGCGGCGACGGCACAGCCCGGCGGAAATGCGATCCGTCAGGCACCATGGCCCAACCATGCTTCGCGGCCATTTCCGAAGCTTCGTGGCTGTCATAGATCGGGCCGATCTGCTTGGACGGAGTCTGAAACGCCGGGTCAGCGGCATCAACTTCGACCTGGGTCAGAAGTGTGGCGACTTCCATTTGGGGCGATATGGCATTGCCCAGCTCCTGCTCGATCAGATAACCAATCATCCCTTCGGTTTCTGCCCCGAGCATGTCGAGAGGGCTGGCAACACTCTGGTCATAGGCCATGTCCTGCAGGGCCATCAGGCCAACTTGCGGGCCATTGCCATGGGTGACAATGACCTCATGGCCGGCAGCAATCACCTGCCCGATGGCCTCGGCCGCACGCTTGACGTTGTGGCGTTGATTTTCCGCGGTCTGCGGTTCTCCGCGCTTGAGTATGGCATTGCCGCCAAGGGCGATGACCAAGCGCATGGCTTAGGAGCCGAGGGTCGCGACAAGGATCGCCTTGATCGTGTGCATCCGGTTTTCCGCCTGATCGAAGACGATTGAAGCATCCGACTCAAACACCTCGTCGGTCACCTCCATGGCCTCAAGGCCAAATTTCTGCTTGATCCCCTGGGCCACCTTGGTTTCCGAATTATGAAATGCCGGAAGGCAATGCATGAACTTGGTCTGCGGGTTGCCGGTCAATTTCATGATCTTGCTGGTAATCTGATAATCCTTCAGGAGTTTGATGCGTTCGGCCCACTTCTCCTCGGGTTCGCCCATCGAAAGCCAGACATCGGTATAGAGAAAGTCACAGCCTTTGACAGCTTCGGCGAGGTTCTCGGTAACTTCAACCTGGGCGCCCGTCTCAAGTGCCGTCTGCTCCGCGTATTCGACGATCTTTCGATCGGGCCAACAGGCCTTCGGCGCGCAAAGCCGCACGTCCATTCCCATTTTCGCCCCGCCGATCAGGAGTGAATCTCCCATGTTGTTTCCAGCATCGCCCAGAAAACAATAGCTCACCTGGCTCAAGGGTTTTTCGCTGTGTTCCCGCATTGTCAGAAGATCGGCCAACACCTGGGTTGGGTGGAACTCGTCGGTCAGGCCATTGTACACGGGCACCCCGGCGTATTTCGCCAGCACTTCCACGACATCCTGGCCGAAGCCCCGGTATTCTATGGCGTCATAGATCCGGCCCAGGACGCGGGCCGTATCCTTCATCGATTCCTTGTAACCGATTTGCGTACCGCTCGGCCCGAGATAGGTGACATGCGCGCCCTGGTCATAGGCGGCAACCTCGAAACCGACCCGTGTTCGCGTCGAAGCCTTCTCGAAAATCAGGGCGATGCTCTTGCCCTTGAGCCTTTGCTGCTCCGTGCCGGCATACTTGGCGGCTTTGAGTTCGGCCGAGAGAGCGAGAAGGAACTTTATTTCCGCAGGGGTGAAATCGCGGAGTGTCAGGAAGCTTCGGTTCTTCAAGTTAAATGCCATGGGCCAGTTCCTTCAGTTGACGCCGTCGCGGGAAATCGGACAGGTCATGCAATGCCCGCCGCCCCGGCCGCGGCCAAGCTCCGCGCCCCGGATCGTGATCACCTCGACACCCGCTTTGCGCAGCAGCGTGTTGGTATAAACATTGCGGTCGTATCCAATTACCACACCGGGTTCGAGCGCAATGACATTGTTGCCGTCGTCCCACTGCTCGCGCTCCTGCTCGGCCGCATCGCCTCCGGTCGAAACCACATGAAGTTTCTTGATCTCAAGACACTCGGCCACGAGTTCAAAGACTGACTTGTGCTCAGGCTTGACGTCGACGGAGTTGGCCTTGTCTCCCGGGCGCAGGCTGTAACAGCGAAGCTGTTCCGCCGCCTCCACAAAGCTGGTCGCCACCTCGCGGTCGCAGAGCGTGAAGACCGTATCGAGATGCATGGCCGCCCGCGAGGGTGGCATCTGGCAGGCGACAACCCGTGTCGCAGCCCCGCCAGCAAACAGTGATCGCGCAAGTTGCCCAACCGCCTGCGGTGTGCTCCGCTCGCCCATCCCGACAAATACCACAGCATTGCCGATCGGCATGATGTCGCCGCCTTCAAGGGTGGCCGGGCCGAAATCCTGCTCCGCATCGCCCCACCAAACCTTGACGCCGGCCTCCTTGAAGCGCGGGTGAAACTTGTAAACAGCAGCAGTCAGCAGCGTTTCCTGGCGCCGCGCCGGCCAATGCATGGGATTGAGAGTGACGCCACCATAGATCCAGGCGCTGGTGTCACGTGTGAACATCAGATTGGGCAGCGGCGGTGTGACAAAGCCGTGCGGCCCGAGATAAAGCCCAAACATGCCATGCGTCTTGAAGGGAATGTCGCTGACCGTAATCCCCCCGGTCAGGAATTCCGCCAGTTCAGGGGTGGGCAAGCCGCTGAGCCAGCTTTTCAACTCTTCGACCATGCCGATGCCCACTTGGTTTTCCGTGAACTTCCGGTCAAGCAGCCATTTGAGCGCCGCCTTGTCCGCGAGGGCCTCGCTCAGGAGAGCGTGCATTTCCAGGACTTCAATGTCCCGTTCCTCCATCTTGCCGACAAAATCATGATGATCGTTCTTGGCTTCATGGACCCAGAAGACATCGTCGAACAAAAGATCATGGCAGTTTGTCGGCGTCAGTCTCTGATGGGCAAGCCCTGGACGGCAGGTCAGCACCGTCCGGAGTTTGCCGATCTCTGAATACGCGCCGAGTGGTGCTGGACTGGGCATGGG
>JBAVOA010000302.1:0-10563 GCA_049691635.1 Aestuariivirga sp.
CGCCCGCACCGCCTGGGCCAGTTTTGCGATGGCCGGAAATTTTTCAAGGACTGCCGTTTCGGTGGGTTTGCCCCAGCAACTCAACATGAAGGCATAGATATCAAGCGCCGAAAAAGTCTCGCCCATCAGCCATGGTCCATCGGACTCAAGGCGCTGGTCAAGAATGGCCCAAAGCTGGTTGCACTTTTCAATCGACCTGCCCACCAGGAATTTCTTCTGCGCCTCATCACGGGCATAGAAATTGTCATGGTCGCCCATGTTGATGGCCACATAGAGGTTGGTGCTCATGAAATGCAGCCAGGTGAGGAACTCGCCAAATTCATCGGATCCCGGTTGCGGCGCCAGGCCCTTGTCAGGGTGCGCGGTCACCAGGAACGAGACGATGGCCGCCGACTCAAACAGCGTCCGCCCGTCGGAGAGGCCGAGTGCTGGAATATAGCCAAGCGGGCTGATATCGCGGAATTCCGGCGCGCTGATCTGCTCGCGCGTCATCCAGATATTGGTATAGGGAACGTCCATTTCCTCGAGCATGAAATGCACGCACATGGAACCCCACGCCTTGAAATTGTAAAGCTTGTACATCTGCTGGTCCTCCGCATTTACGGCCCTTTGGGTCGCGCGCAGGGCAATCGTATGACGGTTGCTTAGCGCCGTCCACCGACTTCATCGATGTGGGCCAGCATGTCGGCCGGGTCTTCAAACACCCGGTAGGCGCCGGAGCGTTCGAGTTCGTCGGCGCCATAGCCGCCGGAAAGAAACCCGATGCCGAGGGCCCGCGCCCGTTGTGCCGCCAGCATGTCCCAGATGCTGTCGCCCACCACGCAGGCCGTTTCGATTTCAATACCGAGTTTTTCCGCCGCCGCCAGGAACAGGTCCGGATCGGGCTTGGCATAGGCCACCAGATCACGCGTCACCACCGGCACCTTGTCCGGATCGACTCCAAGAATCCTGAGCACCGGGCCTGCCGTCAGCATCCGGCCCGAGGTGGCGATAGCCCAGGGAATTTTATTGTCGGTCAGGTATTTCAGCAGCTCGCAAGCCCCGGGCAGGGGCCTCGTTTTGCTCGAATGCTGGCTGTAGTGGCTGGCGTGCAGCGCCCGAAGCCGCGCCAGCACATCGTCATCAAATTCAATGCCGGTTTCCCGCGCCAGCGCTCTCGTGAACAACCCGCCCGACATGCCGATGCGCCGGTGGATGCGCCAGATCGAGACTTCAATGCCCACTTCCTGCAGGGCCGCGTGCCACGCCAGGACATGGTCATAGACACTATCAACCAGCGTGCCGTCGAGATCGAAGAGGAAGGAGGTGGGTTGGCGGGCTTTCATGGCGAAGGTCTCTTGTTGGGGAAGCACTGACCTAGAACGATAGGGTTGGTCACGCAACCTCAAACCCCGCAGGTCAGATCAGCGACTTCTCGACGATGATCGTATCCATCCACTTGCCATCGAGGCGGCCGTGCTTCTCGTAGATGCCGACTTCCCGGAAGCCGAGCGAAGCGCAGAGCTTGCGGCTGCTTGTGTTCTGCGGAAAAATCCGCGACAACAATTTCCACCAGCCGCGCGCTTTCGCCTCGTCAATCAGCGCGCTCACGGCCATCTTGCCAAAACCCATGCCCCGGCTGTCACGGGCCGCATAAACCGAAAACTCCCGCACCCCTTCATACCAGGGCCGGGAGCGGTAGGGGAACGCCACGGCATAGGCATAAATCTCCTCGTATTCGCCCGAAACCAAAACGGGATAGCCTTCGGCAAACCATTTGAGGATCTGTTCGGTGGTCCGCGGCTCTGTCTCGAACGTCGCGACGCGGTCTTCAATGCCCTGATTGTAGATGGCGGCAATTTTTACTGCATCCGAAGGCGTTCCGGCCCGCGTGAAGCGTGCCGTCACGCCGCCGAACCCAGCTCCGCCCTCACCTGCTGGCGCAGCACATCGATAGGCACCAGGTTCGGCCCCCGGCGCACATGCCAGAAGGTCCAGCCATTGCAGGCTTCAGCTCCTTGCACATAGGCGCCGATCTTGTGGATGGAGCCGCTGTTGTCCTTGCAGGCGATGGAGCCGTCGGCGCGGACACGTGCGGCCACCCGGGCTGTGGGGTCATGCAGCGTGTCGCCGGCCTTCACCAGTCCGCGCTCTAAAAGCGAACCAAACGGAATGCGGGGTTCCGCCCGTTTGGCCGTAGTTGTCTTCAGGGCCTCCTCTGACAACTGGTCGGTAGCCTTGATGCGCGCCAGTGCGGAGCGCGCATAATTCTCTTCACGTTCGATGCCGATGAAAACCCGGCCCAATTGTTTGGCGACAGCGCCCGTGGTTCCGGTGCCAAAGAAAGGATCAAGCACGACATCTCCTGGATTGGTTGAAGAAAGCATGACGCGGTGCAGCAGCGCCTCGGGTTTTTGCGTGGGATGAAGCTTGTCGCCGTCGCTGTTCTTCAGCCGCTCGCCGCCGGTGCACAGGGGCAGCGTCCAGTCCGAACGCATCTGCGAATCGTCGTTGAAGATTTTCATCGCTTCGTAGTGGAAGGTGTATTTCGATTCAGCGCTCTTGCTCGCCCAGATCATGGTCTCATGGGCATTGGTGAAACGGCGGCCGCGGAAATTCGGCATGGGGTTGGTCTTGCGCCAGATCACGTCATTGAGGATCCAGTAGCCCAGATCCTGCAGGATGCTGCCCACGCGGAAGATGTTATGGTAGGAGCCGATCACCCAAAGGGCACCGTTGGGCTTCAAAGCCCGGCGGCATTCGGTCAGCCAGGCGCGCGAGAATTCATCGTAGGACGCAAAGCTACTGAATTTATCCCAGTGATCGTTAACCGCATCGACCTTGCTCTGGTCGGGCCGTGTCAGATCGCCGGCGAGCTGCAGATTATAGGGCGGATCCGCGAATACGAGGTCAATCGAGCCCGCCGGGATCTTCTTCAGTTCGGCAAGGCAATCGCCCACCAACACACGGTTGTGGAGCGGCCTGATATCCGGCTTTGTTTCGAAACCCATCGATGAACTCTGTACTCAACGCAACTGACGTGATGCTGTGGAGCCATCATGAATCTTTGCGGAGTCCGCGTGAATCGAATTCAGGAATTGTGGTTAACGTGTGAGCAGTTTTGCAATGGGAGCAAAGCTCTTGCGATGATGGACGCAGGGGCCGAGTTGCAACAGGGCCGCATGATGAATGGCTGTGCCATAGCCCTTGTGGCGGGCAAAGCCATAGCCGGGAAACTCCCCGTCGAGCGCTTTCATAATGCGATCACGTGTGACTTTGGCAATGATCGAGGCGGCGGCAATGGACAGCGAACGCGCGTCACCGGCAACGATGGTTTGAACGGCACAGGAAAGCTTCGGCGCGCGGTTGCCGTCGACGAGCGCGAAATGTGGCGGTTCCGCAAGATTGCGGACCGCTTCCGCCATGGCCCATAGGGTTGTGGCAAGAATATTGTTGCGGTCGATGCGGGCTTCGTCGCCAATACCCACACCGACTCTTGCCGACGCGAGGAGCTCCGCAAAGAGTTTCTCGCGCTGGCTCTCCTTGAGTTTTTTCGAATCATTCAGGCCCGCAGGAATATTTTTCGGATCAAGAATGACCGCGGCGGCCACCACCGGCCCGGCCCAGGGCCCGCGCCCCGCCTCATCAATGCCGCAAACCCGCGAAAAGCCCTGTCCATGGGCCGCAAGCTCAAAGCTGAAATCCGGTGCGCTGGAATCATTCCGTGCCATGGCCCCTATGGGCCACAGGCTTAAATCAGCGTCAACTGTTCTCCGGGCTGCGGCGGTCTTTGGAATAGCTCGGTCGCAAGCTTCACGCGCTTCCCGTTGATGCCGAGGCGCTCTGCCGCCAGTTGAAAGCGCCGTCCGATGGTCCAGGCATAGGGGCCTGTGCCCGTCATGCGCCGTCCGAATGTCGCATCATTTTCCTTGCCGCCCCGCATGGATTTCACAAGCGACATGACCTTGGACGCCCGGTCCGGCATTTCGGTCATCAGCCATTCCTTGAAAATGTCTTTCACTTCGAGCGGCAGGCGCAGCAGCGTATAGCCCGCTTCCTTCACGCCCGCCACCGCGGCGGCCTTCAGGATATTCTCGATTTCCATGTCATTCACCGCCGGAATGACCGGCCCGATCATCACCACCGTCGGAACCCCCGCCGCCGACAGAACACGAAGAGCCTCGAGCCGTTTCGCAGGGATCGAGGCCCGAGGCTCCATCGCGCGCGCCAGTTTGCCATTGAGGGTCGTGAGTGAAATCGCAACCTTCACCAGTCCGCGCTGCGCCATTGATGTGAGGATATCCAGATCGCGCAGCACCAGCGCCGACTTGGTAACAATGCCCACCGGATGATTGAATTCAGACAGCACTTCCAGAACCTGCCGGGTGATCCGGTAGGTGCGCTCAATCGGCTGATAGGGGTCTGTGTTGGCGCCGAGCGCAATGGTACGGGGAGTATAATTGGGCGCGGTCAATTCCTCCCGGAGGAGAGCCGCCGCGTTCGGCTTGATGAAAAGCTTGCTTTCAAAATCCAGCCCCGGCGAAAGCCCCATATAGGCGTGGGTGGGCCGCGCATAGCAATAGACACAGCCGTGCTCGCAGCCCCGGTAAGGGTTGATCGAGCGGTCAAAGGAAATATCCGGTGACTGGTTGCGCGCAATGATGGTCTTCGGCAGTTCCTCGAAAACCGTGGTGGTGAGCGGCGGCAGCTCGGCCAGGGTCTCCCAGCCATCGTCAAAAAACGAAATCCCGTTCTTTTCAAAGCGCCCCTTCTCATTGTTGCGGGCCCCCCGGCCGCGCAACTGATGCGGCAATGCAGTCAACCTTCCCGCACCGGTTACGGCCGGATCAAAGGCGACTGAGGGTCTATTATCAAGCAGGGTAGGCATGGTTGTAATGTAATCCAAGTCTAAGAACATAACAAGAACAAACTTGCGATGACTCGCAAATATCTCCATTGCTGGGATGATGAAGCCAAAAACTCTGATGTTCGCCCTTGCCGCGCCCCTGTGCTGGGGAACCGGCCTGACCCTCGCCAAACCCGCCGTAGCCCATTTCCCGCCGCTTTTCATGATGCTGCTGGTCTATGCGGGCATTGCCCTGATCACGCTGCTCACAGTGCGTGAAAAAATCAAAACACCGTGGCGCAATGTGCTGCTGATTTCCGCCTTCGCTGTCACCATTCAGGGCGCCCTCCTGTTCTGGGGCCTGCGTGGCCTCGAGGCGACCACCGCCAACCTTGTTCTTCAGACCCAGGTGCCCATGGCAGTTCTTCTCGGCTGGTTGATTGCCGGCGAAGAGCTGGACGGGCGCAAGGTTATCGGCACGGCAATTGCCCTTGTCGGCGTTGCCATTGTCATTGGCCTGCCGGAACAGAAGCCGCCACTCCTTCCCGTCGCCCTGATTGTAATCAGCGGCTTCTTCTGGGCCTTCGGCCAGGTCCTGGCCCACAAGCTCAGCCAGGACAGTGGCATCGTGCTGCTGAAAGCCAATGCCCTGATTTGCGTACCCCAGCTCATTGTGGCGACCGCACTTCTCGAAACCGGCCAATGGCAATCCATACAAACGGCAGGACCGGTCGAATGGGCCACCCTGGCCTTTGTCGCCTTTGTTGGCTTTTATCTCGCCTACATCGCCTGGTTTTCGCTGCTCCGCGAATGCCGCATGGACGAGGCCGCCCCCTTCGTGTTGCTGATGACGCCGATCGGCCTGCTCACCGCAGTCATCGTGTTGGGCGAGAGAATGTCCGGCGCGCAATTGTTGGGGGCGGCGGTCTTGTTGCTCGGCCTTGCCGTCGTCAATGGCTTTCTTATGCCGAAGCAGAAACTGGCCTAGCCCTTCGACGGCGGCGCGGTTGAAGAACGCACAATAAGTCTTGGTTGCAGCAATTCGCGCCGGATTGGGCCAGCGTCGAAGACAATGCGGGCGGCCATCCGGCCTTTCTCTGCGGCCTTGCCATCCACGGTCGTGAGCGAGGGAGTGGATTTTGCCGCTTCCGGTATTTCATTGAAGCCCACCACCGAGAGGTCACGCGGAACTGAAAGTCCGCGTCGGCGCGCTTCATCGAGCACGGCAATTCCCTGCATCACCGCCATCGACAATATGGCCGTTGCCTCGGGTGCTGCATCGAGC
This sequence comes from Aestuariivirga sp., assembly GCA_049691635.1. Taxonomy (GTDB): domain Bacteria; phylum Pseudomonadota; class Alphaproteobacteria; order Rhizobiales; family Aestuariivirgaceae; genus Aestuariivirga. The sequence continues at coordinate 6,111 of JBAVOA010000302.1, forward strand.
ATCATTTTGGCGGCATCGCGATCCCACGGTTGCGCCTGAACCATCGGAACCTCAGCAATGTCGAGACCGGCTTCCCCAAGGGCCTCGGCATAACCCCGCAGTTTTTCTTGATCTGTTTCCATGCCGGCGGCTTCGGGTCCACGGGGAACCCCTGGAGGATGATACCGGGTTGGCCCAAATCCACGAAGGAACGACATAATGCCGAACTTGCGGTGTCCCAATTCTATGAGATGGCGCGCCGCCAGATAGCCGCCCTTGCGGGCATCTACGTGCACGGAACTGATGTCTGGACCTGCATCCGCATCCATCACAACGAAGGGCAAGCGGCGCAGCCGCGCCGGTTCTGTTTCGCGAAGGTGTTCGATGCGGCCAAAGATAAATCCATCAACGAGGGCGGTCCTGACACCGCCGTTGCCGCTCCTGTCCGGAATAATTACAAGATTGGCACCCACTTCATCGCAAGTCTCCGCGACACCCAGCAAAAACTGGTGGTAGACCGGATTTTTGAGTGAATCCGCCACACCCCATTCACCTGGCGGAACGATGCCGATCGCGTTGACCTTGCCGTGTCGCAGAAGTTTGGCTTTGGGATCAGGACCCAGATATCCCAACTCTAAAGCCGCCTTTGCTATTTTCTCTCGGACTTCAGCGCGGACAACGTCCGGACGGGAGAAGGCATTGGAAGCGGTACTGCGTGAAACTCCCGCCTTTTTAGCGACATCGAGCAAAGTGGGCATCTGAGAATGATTCATGGAGGACTTATAATAGCTTTTATTGGATCGATCCAAGTTGGATAACAGGAGGTACTAATGACGGAAACTCATGGGAACTCGAATCCAGCGACATGGGATCCAGCCCTGGATGCCGTCGTTGCGGCACCAAGGCACCACAGAATCCTCTTTGAGAACGAACGATTGCGTGTCCTTGAAGTCACATTGGAGCACGAGGATGAGGAACCGGTTCATCATCATCGCTGGCCGTCGGTCTTTGTTTTCGACCAAATCCAGGGTCCAGTGCATGATATGGCTCCGGACGGCATGCAGTTGCCGCCAAACCGGGATGTCATGAAGGCGATTCAGTCTTGGGATGGACGGGGATGCCTGGTGGTGAACATGTCGCCCCAGCCTGCCGGGCGTGTGCTCAACGCTTCCGGAAAGACGATCCACGGCATCAGGGTCGAAATGAAGAACGCTTGAAGCGTCTCCGGGGGCCTATCTACAGGTGTAGACCGGCAAAGCCGCAGCTGCGTGAAGAAACTAGACTGTAGTTTTCAACGACGACTTTTCAGAGAGAGGAACAAGTCCTGAATAGTCATTTCAGGATGGCCGCAGGCATTCCAGTTGGAGACGAAGACTGGGTGACCCGCCTCTGTGTTTGTCTTCCCGCTTCAACGGGTGCAAAGCAGCTCACGGTGATCGATGCCGCGCTTGCATACCGACAGAACCACAGTTTTCACAGCCACCCCAATCAGGAAGAAGTGGTGTTTGTGATTGCCGGCAAAGTCGAGCAGTGGGTGGACCGCGAGAAACGTATCCTCAGCTTTGGCGATGCCGCTTTCATACCCGCCGGAATGGTTCACGCATCCTTCAATGTGGGCGAAGGCGATGTTAGGCTGGTGGCGATCTTCGGTCCATCGGTAGGCGATGGCTTCGAGATGGTCGAAATGTCCAGTGAGGCGCCATGGAAGGCACTCAAGGCTTAAAGCGACACTAGCCCCTCTTGCGCTTCTGGTGTTCCTCGAGGCGCGGCATTATTTCCACGAAGTTGCAGGGGGGATGGCGGTAATCCAATTGGTATTTCAGGATATCGTCCCAGGCGTCCTTGCAGGCTCCCGGTGATCCCGGCAAACAGAAGATGTATTTGCCCTTCGCCACACCCGCCGTGGCCCGCGATTGCACCGTGGAGGTCCCGATCTTGGGAAAAGAGATCATGTGGAACAGGGTGCCGAAGCCTTCGATTTCTTTTTCAAATAGGGGCCGCATCGCTTCGATCGTCACATCGCGTCCCGTGAGGCCTGTGCCACCGGTTGAGATGATGACATCAATATCGGCACGCTTGCACCAGGCTTTCACAACGCGGCGGATCTTGGCCACATCGTCCTTGCAGATTTGCCGGTCGGCAACCGCATGGCCTGCCGCGACGATACGGTCCTGCAGGGTCTGCCCTGATTTGTCGTCGGCAAGTGCCCGCGTGTCCGAGACAGTCAAGACTGCAATATGAAGTGGAATGAAGGCGCGTGGTTCAGCCATTTATTTTCTCTCAAAGACAAGCCGCGCCGCCAGCAGCAAAAACAACCCTGCCGACACCCGTGAAAACCAGCGGCGGAACTTCATGCTGGTGGAAAGTGCGGCACCAATCTTTCCGGCAAACAGCGCGACGAGACAGTTGATGATCGTGCCGCCCACATTGAAAAGCATTCCCAGAATGAAAAGCTGAAGCAGCGGCGAACCATTTTCAGGCCGTATGAACGGCGGCAGAAAAGCGAACATGAAGACAATGATCTTGGGATTGAGGAGATTGACCAGTACTCCATCGCGGAACGCCGCGAAGGCGCTGCGCTGTGTGGCATCGGGTGAAAGCGCCGACAGCGGCGAGGTGAGCGTGGTGTAGGCGATCCACACGAGGTAACAGGCGCCCGCATAGCGGATGAGATCAAACAGCAGCGGATGCCGCGCCAGGACGACGGCAACACCCAGTGCCACGAATCCAAGATGGATCAGCGAACCGCCAGAGATGCCGAGGCTCGCGGCAATGCCGCTGCGCGGCCCGCCCTTCAGCGATTGGCCCAGCACATACATCATGTCGTTGCCGGGTGTGAGATTGAGACTCAAGGCGGCTGTGAGGAAGATCAGCAGGTCGGCCGTGCTAATGGGCATCGATAGCCTCCTTGAGCAGCAGGAGATCGCGCCAGGCCAGGCGCTTCTGGCTTGCCTGCTTCAGCAGGTAGCTCGGATGAAAACTGGGCAGCACCGGAAATTTTTTGGCCCCGGTCTCAAGCTCGAACCATTTGCCGCGCAGTGACAGCAGCCCGCCGCTCTTGCCGGAAAGCCGCTGGGCCGGATGGCCCCCGAGGCACAGGATGAAACGGGGTTGGCAAAGTTCGATGGCGCGCAGGATGTAGGGCTGGCACAGCTGCATCTCCACATCCGTTGGCGTGCGGTTGCCCGGTGGCCGCCACGGAATGAAATTGAAAAAACTCACCGTGTCCGCCGACAGCCCGATGGCCCCAAGCATCTTTTCCAGCAGCAGAAGATTCTGGCCTGCAAAAACCTTCCCCTCGATATCCTCGTCGCGTCCTGGCACATCGCCAATCACCATCACTTCACCCGTGGAATTGCCGCCGGCAAAACACAAATTGCTGGCCGTCTTCCGCAGTGGAAAATCCTCGAGGTTTAGCAGCGCCGCTTGAAGGTCCTCCAGTGTGTTGCAGGCCTCCGCCGTCGAAGGCACAGCGCGTGCCTGAACAATTGCCTGGACAGGTGCTGCAGCAACCGGTGCGGGCGAAATGAACCGGTTGAATGGCGTCTCGGCGATAATCTCGTCAGCCCCCATGTCGATCAGCCAGGCCAACGCCGCCTGCGCTTGGTGAGGGCTCATGTCGTTTTGCTTTGTTTGCATGTCTGAATTGGTTATCTTGTCCATGGGGCCCAGTCACTATAACAGGCGTTGTCCGGAAACGCATGCCCCTTGAGGAGTAGAACCTGTGGAACAAATTCAGCGCGACGCGATGGAATATGATGTCGTCATCGTGGGTGCCGGCCCCGCAGGCCTTGCCGCCGCCATCCGCCTGAAGCAGCTCTCCGCTGATATTTCGGTGTGCGTGCTTGAAAAGGGTTCGGAAGTGGGTGCCCATATCCTCTCGGGCGCTGTGGTGGACCCCATAGCCCTCAATGAACTCATTCCCGATTGGAAAGAAAAGGGCGCGCCGCTGAACACCCCGGTGATCGATGACCGCTTCTATGTGCTCGGCCCAAAGGGCGCTTTGCGCATGCCCAATTTCCTCATGCCGCCGCTGATGAACAACCACGGCAACTATGCCGTGTCGCTCGGCAATGTCTGCCGCTGGCTCGGCACCCAAGCCGAAAGCCTGGGCGTTGAAATTTATCCCGGCTTTGCCTGCTCGGAAGTTCTCTACCGTGACGATGGTTCGGTGCGCGGCGTCGTGGCGGGCGTCATGGGCATCGCCAAGGACGGCACACATAAACCTGATTACCAGCCCGGCATGGAACTTACCGGCAAATATGTCTTCATCGCCGAAGGTGTCCGCGGTTCCCTCGCCAAGGAAATCATCGCCAGGTACAAGCTCGGGGAAGGCCGCGAGCTGCAGAAATTCGGCCTCGGCATGAAAGAGCTGTGGGAGGTGAAGCCGGAGAACCACAAACAGGGCCAGGTTACCCACACCATGGGCTGGCCTCTCGGCGCCAAGGCCGGCGGCGGCAGCTTTATGTACCAC
>JBAVOA010000303.1:0-2024 GCA_049691635.1 Aestuariivirga sp.
CTCCTCGTCATCGACGTTCAGAACACCTATCTGGAGCGGCCCGACCGCGCCAAGCTCTCCAAAGCGGAACAACTCAAGTTTGATGCCTGGACGCCATTTCACGAACGCATGCGCAACCAGGTCATCCCCCGTACGGCGGAACTGCTGAAGCTGTGCCGCGCCAAGGGCATTGAGTGTGTTTTCGCCCGCATTGCAACCCATACGCTAGATGGCCGCGAGCGCTCGCTTTCCCAGAAGATGCCGGGGTGGAACAACCTTCTTCTCCCGAAAGACCAAAAGCCGTCGCAATTGGTCGCCGAACTCGCACCACGCGGTGACGAAATTGCCGTGACCAAGACAACCGATTCTGCGCTTACCGGCACCAACTTACGGTTAATCCTGCATAATCTCGGCATCAAGAACGTCATCTGCGCCGGGATATTCACCGACCAGTGCGTCTCATCGACGGTCAGAAGCCTCGCCGATGAAAGCTACAATGTGGTGGTACTCGAGGATTGCTGCGCTGCGGGCTCCGACGAATTGCACCACAAGGAGCTGGAAATCATTAACATGATCTACTGCCACGTGCTGTCGAGTTATGAGCTTATCGCGATGATGGGCTTGGCAAAATGAGCGAATTGGACTTTAGTATAAGATTGTCCGACCCAAGGCGCCCGAATCGCAGAATGTCGGCAAAGGGGATGTAACTTCAACAGGGGAATGGAGGGGCTTTCATGGCTCAAGCTAAAGCGATACGGGAAGAAATAGAAGTTTCATCCCGGAAAGATATTCACAAACTTCAATCCAAGGCCGTGGGCCTTGTCGGTGTATTGTTCCTGGCGGTCACGGGTGCTGCACCCATGTCGGCCATGCTGGGCAACGTGCCGTTTGCTGCCGGCTATGGCATCGGTATTTACACACCGGCAGCGTTCTTGCTCGCCACGATCGTTCTTACCGTATTTTCAATTGGCTATGCCGCCATGGCATCGCGCGTGTCTTCCGTTGGCGGATTCTATTCATTCATTTCACAGGGCCTTGGCCGTGAAATTGGCATGTCGGCCGGGATCTCGTCCTTGGCCTGCTACAGCATTTTCGAAGCGTCGCTTACAGGTCTCTTTGCGTTCTTCGGCAATAAATGGCTGAGCGAGCACTTCGGCATCAACGTGCCGTGGCTCTGGCTGGCGCTGCTGATGATTGCCGTCATCTCCGTTCTGGCCTACCGTGATGTAAAGCTCTCGGCCAAGATTTTGGGCGTCGCACTTGTTGCCGAAGTGGCAATGCTCACCATCTTCTCGTTGGGCGTGCTATTCGCGGGAAGCGGCACGAACTTTAACCCCGAAGCGCTGAATGTCTTCAAAGTCTACACGGCTTTGCCGGCACAAACGGTTGGCACAGTGGCCATTCCCGCCGGTGCCGCCGCAGTGGGTATCTTCATGGCCTTCTGGTCATGGGTGGGCTTTGAGATGGCCCCCAACTATGCCGAAGAATCACGCGATCCCAAGCGCATTGTTCCGCAATCACTGCTGCTTTCGGTGGTTGGTCTTGGCATCTTCTACGTGATCGTTAGCTGGTGTGCCGTATCGGCCTATCCGACGGAAGCCGACATGGCGGCAAAGGCATTTTCTGACGGCGTGAACTTCTTCCTTACGCCAATCCAGCAGTTCGTTGGCACGTGGGCTTTTGAACTGATGTTCTTGCTGATCCTCACCAGCTCGTTTGCCTGCGGCATGGCTTTCCACAATACGGCTGCCCGCTACCTGTATTCGCTGGCCCGCGAGGGTGTGCTGCCGCGCGCGGTTGCAGAAACCCACGACCACCACAAGAGCCCCCACAAGGCTTCCGCTGTCCAGTCAGTTCTGGCCGCCGCATGGGTGGTTCTGTATGGGCTGGGCTATGGCTTTGATGATCCGTCTGGCCAAGCATGGCTAGGCGTTTACACGCTGTTTGCCGTCTTGGGCACTGGTCTCCTGCTGGTATTGCAGGCGATCGTTTCTGTGGCCATCATCCTGTGGTTCAAGAAGAACGGCGGCGGCAATGTGTTTACG
>JBAVOA010000304.1:0-4047 GCA_049691635.1 Aestuariivirga sp.
CCTATGCCGCCATGTGGAACCGGCAGCGCGAGGCCGATGAAGCGCGCCGACTTCTTGCCGCAAATCTGGATGCGCGCGGTCCGACGGCAGAGGCCCTGGCGCTCCAGTCCGTCCCCGCCAAGTGAGCTGGTTTGCAAAAGCCAAAAAAGCCGCTAGATGAGCCCTATGTCCATTGTTAACAGTATAACTTCAGCATTTGTGCCCATCCACCGGGAAGGCTACCGCTTCATCGCCATTTTTGCAGGAATCACCCTTTTCCTGTTTTGGCTTGAAGTGGAATCACTGGCCTGGCTGGGTGTTATCGCGACCGCCTGGTGCGCCTATTTTTTCCGTGACCCGGAACGGGTGACACCGCTGCGGGCGGGACTGGTGATCTCCCCGGCCGATGGCGTTGTCAGCGCCATCGAAAAAGTCACGCCCCCGCCGGAGCTTGATCTTGAGCGTGAACCCACCACCCGTATCTCGGTTTTCATGAACGTCTTTGATGTCCATGTGAACCGCTCGCCGGTAGACGCCAGAGTTGCCAAGATCACCTATATCCCCGGCGCCTTCCTCAATGCCGATCTCGACAAGGCAAGTGAAAACAATGAGCGCCAGGCCTTCACCCTGGAACTTGCAGACAGCAGGAAACTTGGCGTTGTGCAAATCGCCGGATTGGTGGCACGGCGGATTGTGAAGTTTGTCAGCGAAGGCGAACGGTTGACCGCCGGGCAAAGAATTGGCCTCATCCGCTTCGGAAGCCGCGTTGACGTATATTTGCCCAAGGGCGTTAGCCCGCTGGTGTCCATTGGCCAGCGTGCCATTGCCGGCGAAACCGTTTTCGCCGACCTGGCGTCGACTGAGACTGAACGAACGGCGAGGAAAAGCTAACCGTGGCTGCGGATCTCGATACGGACGTCCCCAAAAAGCCTGTGAACGGCAAGCGCTTCAAGCAGGTGCCGATCCGTTTTCTCCTGCCCAATCTCATCACGTTGCTGGCGCTCTGCAGCGGCATCACTGCAATCAGGCTGGGCATTGAAGGCCGCTATGAACTCGCCGTGGGTGCCATCATCATTTCCATTGTGCTCGACGCGCTGGATGGCAGGCTTGCGCGCTTCCTGAAAGGTACCTCGCGTTTCGGGGCTGAACTTGATTCACTTGCCGATTTTGTGAATTTTGGCGTGGCCCCTGCTCTGCTGATCTATCTCTGGGCGCTCAATGGCTTGCGCACGATGGGCTGGGTCGTAGCCCTTATCCTGGCTGTCTGTTGCGCGCTTCGCCTGGCACGCTTCAATGTGGCCCTTGACGATTTGGAGAAACCCGAATGGTCGGCGAGCTTCTTCAGTGGCGCTCCAGCCCCTGCTGGTGCTGGGCTTGCGCTGTTGCCCATGTATGCCGGTTTCCTCGGCGTAGTTGATGATGGCCATACATATTCAATGCTGATTGCGCCTTACACGTTAGCTGTCGCCCTCCTGATGGTGAGCCGTGTGCCTACCTATTCGGGAAAAACCATTCGCCCACGCGTCAGGCGTGATCTCGTACTGCCGATTCTGGGTGGTGGCGCTTTGACGATTGTTTGCCTCATCGCCTTTCCCTGGGAAACGCTGACTCTCATGGCATTTTCTTATCTTGCCCTCATTCCATTCAGCATCAGGTCATACCGCCAGCATAAGGCCAAGGACCTGCTGACTAAAGGCACCTGACCAGATCGCTCCAGAGGTCATCACCGGCTTCGATGCCAACCGACAGGCGGAATACGCCGTCGCCGGTGTAAGAGCGGAATCGTTGAGCGGCATCTGGCCCGTGGCGGTAAGTGGACTGTTCAATATCATCCGTCCCGATCCAGTAGATGAGGCTGCGGAGATGGCCCAGCGATACGGCATAGTGGATGATTTCCAATTGCTTCACCATGCGCCGGGCAATGGTTAGGCCGGACTCATGGGTCTGAAAGGTCAGCATGCCGGAAAAATTCTTCATCTGGGATTTGGCAAGTGTGTGCTGCGGATGGGAGGCAAGGCCAGGGTAGAACACCCGCTTGATGGCGGGGTGACCTTCAAGACGCGTGGCAAGTGTCATCGCCGCATCCTCATGCGCCCTCATGCGAAGCGGCAGCGTCCCCGCGCCGCGCATGATGAGCCAGGCATTAAAAGGAGAAAGGATCCCGCCGAAATGCACGGTTGCTTCCAGGTTCAGGGCATCAAGATCAGTCTTTCGGCCAAGCACGGCACCCCCCATGGCATCCCCGTGGCCACCGATGTATTTGGTCAGCGAGTGGACGACAAAATCCGCGCCGAGACTCAAAGGCCGTGTTGCGATCGGTGTGGCATAGGTTGAATCGACGACCACGTCACGCACACCATTTTCATGGGCAAGCTTGGACAGAGTTTGAATGTCGCATACCTGCATGGTGGGATTGCTCGGCGTTTCCAGCCACAGCATGTGCGTGTTAGGTCTCAATCCGGCAGCAACCGCCCTGATGTCTGTAGTGTCCACAAATGACGTTTCAATGCCAAAGCGGGGCAGGGTGTCGCGCGCGAGTTCTGCCACACCCACATAATTGGACTCTGGCATGAGCAAATGGTCGCCCTTGCTCAGGCGTCCGGCAATCAACGCGTGGCTTGCGGCAACACCAGAGCCATAGGCCAGCGCGGATTCGGCCCCTTCCAGGGCTGCGAGTTTGTTTTCAAGTTGGCGCACCGTTGGGTTGGCTACCCGGCCATAGACGAAGCCTCCATAGTCCTTTTCGTCGCGCGCCGAAAAACCAGTGACCTCGGTGGGCGCGAAAGTGGCAGACATGACAAGGTTGGGGGAAGAGGCCCGGGTTGCGGGGTCGACGAATTCTCCCGCATGCACCGCAAGCGTGGAATCTTGCAGAGTGCCACTGTTTTTGCCAGCTTTTGCCATCGTATCTCGTCCTGTAATTTATCCAACTTTGCTTTATGTTGGCTGCGATTAGACGAATCTGCAACTGGCTAGAGGCGGCACCTACTATGCGGAATTGGGAGGAACAGCGAGAGTTGTTTCCGAAGCGGCTGAGACGGGCACAAAACCCGCCTGCGCGCCCGCGCCTCAGACCCAATGTTTTTGCGCGGATAGCCAGATATTGCATCGCCAGGCCCAGGCCCGTTCTCCTGATAGCAGCTTTTCTGATGACAGCTGCGCTCACCCTGGCAGCGCTCGGGACACGATTTGACCTGTCCCGCCCCATTGAAATCCCGGTCGATTTGAAAACCCAGTCCGAACAAGCGCGCTATCAAGCTGATTTTCCAACCGCATCTTCCCTCATGATTGTCCGCGTGTCGGCGGAGAACTCCATCTTGGCGCAGAACGCAGCCCAACTTGTCGCGGGCAGGCTGCGGGCAAAGAATACCAATATCGGCGACGTGTTGACGCCCGGTCTCGGACCCTTCTATGACCGTTTCGGCTTTCTCTACCTCGACCCGGCCGAGATTGAAGCGCGGGTTCAACGTGTCAGGCAGCTTGCGCCCCTATTTCAGGGCATTGCGGCTTCGCCTAATCTTGCCGGCCTTTCAACCCTGGTCAAGCAGGTTGCAGAAGCAGTTCAAAAGGGCCGCTCGCCGCAAGGTCTGGAAACACTTTTCGGGCAAATGTCGGTCACCATCAAAAATCTGGCATCGGACAAGCCTGTCCCCCTGGATTGGCGGCGGGTGGCAGGTCTCAGGATAGATCCGAAAAACACCGAGTGGGTAGTCGTTGTCAGCCCCCGTCAGGGCCGGTTGCAGGAAGCCCGCGTCGAAATTGAGGCGCTCGCCGCTGCGCTGCTGAAGTCCCGTCCAAACTTGAAGATAAGCAATGATTTTCCGCCGCAGGCGCAAGCCAGAATGGTGGGCAGCACCGGTCGTCTGCGCGTTGTAAGCCTGCTCTTGTCCATTGTGTTTTTTCTTCTGCTTGCCCTGGTAACGCTGCGCAACATGCCAACTATAACTCTCTTCGCTGTACCGCTGGTTGTGGCGCTTGCTGTTGCATTCGCCGCAGCGTCGCTTATAGCGCCTGTACTGGATCAGACCATCGCAACCCTGGCATTTGCCGTGTTGCTGCCGGTCATGG
>JBAVOA010000305.1:0-5412 GCA_049691635.1 Aestuariivirga sp.
GTGTTTGCTGATCTCAACTGTTCGGGCGAGAAACGATGCCGCAGTCACTGGTCAAGCCGCAGTTTTGGGGCTAACTGAGGCTAAAACAAGGATTTGTTGCATGTGGGTTCGAACGCAGTTGAAAATAGGTTGGCTTGACTTGCTTTCCGGTCTGGCGACGAGTTTCACAGCTCATGACAGGCAGGCCGAACTCGGGGCCGCCGAAGCCTATTTCTCCAATACCGACGATACGATTGCCGCCTATTCGGTACGCTCGGGATTCGACCTCCTGCTGCAAGCCCTCGATTTGAAACTGGGTGATGAAGTTATTTTCTCGGCGCTCAATGTCAGGGGCATGGTGAAGATTGTAAAGGATGCAGGCCTGGTGCCTGTTCCCGTTGATCTTGATCTTGCTCATATGGGGCCAAGCGTGGAACGTCTCAAAGCTGCGATCACGGCACGCTCGCGGGTGTTTGTGGTGGCTCACCTGTTTGGCACGCGACTTGTTCTTGATCCCCTGTTTGAACTTGTGAAAACCCGGGGTCTTGTTACTGTGGAAGACTGCGCCCAGGCCTTTAATGGCCGTGATTATCCGGGTTCAAAAGCAGCCGATGTGAACTTGTTTTCCTTCGGCCCGATCAAGACCGCCACGGCCCTTGGCGGCGCGCTGATCAGGGTGAAGGATCCTGAACTGCGTGACCGCATGCGGGCGCTCCAGCTTCAATATCCAATTCAGCCCGACGCAAAACAGCGCAAGCGAATTCTGCAGTTCATGGGGCTCAAACTTCTTACGGCGCGCCCGGTTCTGTCGGCCATCTACCGCTTCTATCAGGCGAGAGGGGAAGATTATGAGGACAAGCTCGCCGACCGGGTGCGCGACGTGGCGCCGCTCAAGACTGCCAAGAACATGCGATTCCAGCCCTCGACAACAATGCTGCGCCTGATGAACCGGAGGCTTGCCCGGTTTGACATGGAACAGGTCTCGGCGCGGCAACGCAAGGGCGAACGGCTGCGCAATCTGATCGGAACGTCTGTCGTACAGCCCGCGCAGGACAATGCCCATCACGACTATTGGGTTTTTCCGGTGCTGGTGAGTGAGCCGCGAAAATTCATCGAGGCACTGCGGAAAGAGGGATTTGATGCGGCCGACCTTCCGCGCTCGCAACATATTGCTGCGCCCCGGGACCGTCCCGAACTTGAGCCCAGTACAGCGGCGGGCGTGATGCGCGATCTGATTGTGGTGCCATGCTATGATCAGATGCCAGACAGCGAACTGGTGCGGCAGGCGGCAGTGATCAAGCGTGTTGCGGGAGAGGTGTCGCCCCGAAAGGCTTCACCATGAAAAAACGGATCATCGTTGTAGGCGCCGGCATCATCGGCGTGTCAATTGCGTGGCATTTGGCGAAGGCCGGAGCCGAGGTCACAGTCGTGGAAGCCGGCGAGACTGGTGGTGTTGCCACGCGCAATTCCTGGGCGTGGATTAATGCCACTTGGGGCAACCCGGAAACCTATTTCCGTTTGCGTACGCGCTCCATGGAGGAATGGCGGCGCGTCGACCGCGAAGTTCCGGGACTTGACGTCAGTTGGTGTGGCGGCCTGATATGGGATTTGCCCGCCGAGCAACTGGAAGCCTACGCGGTCGAGCACAGTTCATGGGGTTACGGCATACGCCGGGTAGACCGGAAAGAGGCGTTGCGCATCGAACCCAATATCAAGAAACCGCCGGATTTTGCCCTGTATGTTGCTGCGGAGGGAAAAGTGGAGCCGTTGAACGCGGCATTGGCCTTTCTTGCGGGCGCTGAGGCTCTGGGCGTCACGGTTCTGCGGGACAGCCATGTGAAATGGCTGGAGGAGAAAAATGGCCGGGTGGTTGGTGTTTGCATCAATGATGGGGTGTTGCACGCCGACGAAGTGGTGATTGCTGCGGGTGCTGGTGCTTCGGCACTCTTGGCAAGCGTTGGTCTTTCCTATGATATCGTGTCGCCTGCGGGCTTGCTGGTTCATTCAAAACCGATAGGCGAGGTTCTTCACACATTGCTGATGACACCGGAATTGCATGTGCGGCAAACCACTGAGGGCAGGCTCGTGGCGGGAACGGATTTTGCCGGGAGTGATCCAGCCGACGATCTGCCAAGGGCAACCGCGGCGCTCTATCAAAAGGTGCAGGACATGGTTGTCGGGGCAGAGCAGGTGGAAATGGATTTTCACACGCTGGGCTTCCGGCCAACTCCCGGCGATGGCTTCCCGATGATAGGCCGTCCGCAAAACCGCGAGGGGCTTTACCTCACCGTCATGCATTCGGGCATTACGCTGGCTCCTGCGGTGGGGCTGTTCACGGCTGCTGAGCTGCTGGATGGAAAGCGCAATCCGCTGATTGAACCCTATCATCCAGACCGTCTCCTCAAAGCCTCATGAGGCTGCAACGGGCCTTCGCCCAATTCACCACGAAGAGCGGCCTCCTGGCCTTGACGGTCGGAACCGCAGGCGGCGCGCTTTGTTTCGCAGCGGGGATTCCTGCGCCCTGGTTGGCGGGAAGTCTTATTGCAACCATCGCTGCCATCTATGCCGGTCAGGGGTTTGATCTTCCGGACGCCCTGCGGACGCTGGCTTTCATCCTGCTGGGCATCCAGACGGGGACGGCGGTCAATGGGGATACGCTGGAACGGGCCGCCCAATGGCCGCTCAGCCTTTTGTGCCTTGCCGCCACCGTTGGGCTCATTATCTGGGCCTGCCTCATCTATTACCAGCACTTCCGGAACTGGGACCGGGCCACGGCGCTGTTTGCCAGCCTGCCGGGGGCGCTTTCCATGGTGATCCTGCTTGCCGGCACAGCGGGGGCGGACATGCGCCGGGTGACCATTTCCCAATGCGTGCGCCTGTTTTTCCTGATCGCCGCCCTGCCGGCCGCCATCGTGTACCTCTCGCCGCCGCCGGAACCATCGGCAGCAACGCCCGCCATGGCGAGCCTGTTCGAGATCATCCTGCTCGTCGCCCTGTCGGGGGCCACCGGCCTGCTGTTTGAACGGCTCAAGGTTCCCGCCGGCCTCATCCTGGGATCGGCGCTTGCCAGCGCTACGCTTGGGCTGGGCGGCATCGTCCATGGCGGTGCGCCCAACTCCATCCTTATCCCCGCCAATGTTATCCTGGGGGTAATGATCGGTCTGCGTTTCAAGGGCATCTCATGGCCGGAGCTGCGCCAGGCGCTGGGCGACGGCTTTGCCGGATTCGTCATTGCCATGGCCATCGCCGCGGCGGGGGCCATGTTCACCAGCGCGGTTGCCGGCCTTCCCCTGGCCCTCACGCTTCTTGCCTTTGCCCCGGGCGGCCTTGAGGCCATGACCATCATGGCCTTTGCGCTTCATCTCGATCCGGCCTACGTAGCCGCCCATCAGGTTGCCCGCTATATTGGCCTGGTCCTGCTCATGCCGGCCATGAGCACTTACCTGCTCAACCGTGGCCTGCCCGCCACCCGGCCTGTGAATGTGGAAGAAGACTGATGGGAGAGACCGAATGACGACGACGGCGAGGCCCTTTCGTGAAATGGTAGTGCAGCTGCTGGCCACCGTGATGATCCCGGTTTCGGTGGCGGGCACCGGGCTTTATTACACCCGCTGGCAGCAGAACCTGAATGACCTCAAGACCATGATCGATCTGGTCAGTGACCAGAATCCGGAGCGGCGCAAATATGGCGTGGCCATGTTTGAGTATCTTCTGAAAAACGACAAGGTGCCGGTGGAATTCGTGGCGGCGCAGCTGTCCTATGCAAACTCGTCCGCCGACAAGGAGCTGCTGCCGCTGATGGAGCAGGCCCTGCTCAAGGCTTCGGCGGAAAACGCGAAGGTGGCGGAAACCTTCCGGCTGGCGCTTGAGCGGATGCCCAGCCGCGTTTTCATTTATGCGATGAACGACAAGCAGCGGGCTTGCATGACCTTGTTGATGGCCAAGGTGAAGGATACGGACCGCACCAATATCGTGTTGCCCGGATTCGCCCGGGCAACTTGGAATGGCGAGGGCCATGAACTTCGGGTTTTCCGCGCATCGGACCTTGACCGTGGCGCAGACCTTGTGAAGATTTTCAACGACGTGGGCCTGCCCGTTGCGCTGAAAGACCTCTCGGCTGTGGAAGGCAGCGCCGCCAAGGCGAGGGCCAACACCTTTGAGTTGTGGTTCGGGCAGGCGAAGCTGCCTGCTTCATGTGGGGCATAGGCGTTTTGTACATGTCTGGTTCGCAGGCGGGAGGAGGTCAGCCGCAATCTATTCTATTTTACAAATTGCCAATCGACCATTTGGTAATGGCCAAACCAGCATCATTTCGTCTGGCACCCTTTCTGCAGCACTTTCTAAAACTGGATAATCCGTTAAGGATCTGTCCTGTTTTGATACAGTTTGTGGGTTTGAGGAGCCGATCCGGTGGCCGAGCACGACGATCTCAGCGGGGCATTGCGCAAGGCCCGCCTGGCGGAAGCGGCTCATTTTGAGGCGGTTCTGGGGATCAAGGATTCCAAATCGCTGCGGCTTCAAGTGCTCAAGGACGAAATTGCCCCGGTTATTGCGGCAACGCCCGAGGCGGCCAGTGTTTTTGACCTGGCCCTGGTTCCCGGCGAACCGCCTAGGCTGTGGATCGACCTGATTTCCTTTGTCGAGATGGAGCCGGATTACCGGACCTACCGCCTGCAGCAGGACAACCAGGGGGGCCGCGAGGCCCTGTTTGAGACGGCAAACCGGGCGGAAATGCTGGATTATCTCAAAACTTACCTGGCCCACCGCATGGTGGCCCGCGAGCGCCACATCATGCGGGCTGCGCCGCACATGCAGCCTATGGCGCGATATACAACGGGAGCCGTGGTTTACGCCTGGTTCAATGGCCTTATCCTGGGCATACTGGCCCTTGTCGTTGCGGCTATCTCGTTGGGAAAGCTCAAGTTTTAAGCTTTGCCCCAATCGTTACAATTTGAAACACCATTTGATTTCACCTCCCAACCTGCTCTTGTTACTCAACTGGAGGGGCTAAAGCGGATTCGTTTCGGTTCGCAGGAACTGAAAAACAAGTGAATCCAAGGGGTGTTTGTTGATGACTGCACATGCAGCAAAGCGGAATGTTGAAGCGGTGGCGACTGAACTGGCGAGAACGCCTCGATCCAATCGCGACCTTGAGCACAAGCTCGGCGGCTTCAAGACAATTGCCGAAGGCCTGGACTATGCAGCGCGCGGGCTGACCGGATTTAATTTCTATTCGGCCAAGGGCGCCTTGAGCCATGTCCTGACCTATGCCGAGCTGCGCAAGCGGGCCCAGTCCACGGCGCGCAAGCTGATCTCCGCCGGCCTGAAACGCGGCGACCGGGTTGCCGTTGTTGCCGAAACCGGACCGGAATTCATGGAGGTGTTCTTTGGCTGCCAATACGCGGGGCTGGTTCCCTGTCCCATGCCCTACAC
>JBAVOA010000306.1:0-5308 GCA_049691635.1 Aestuariivirga sp.
TTTCCAACAGGCCATCAAGTTGATCGAAACTCGACGACCAGAATTGCTTGAACTCTTCAAGCCAACTTACCGCTGTCGCCATCGGCTCAGCCTTCAGCCGCGCGGGCCGGCGCTGTTTGTCGATATCCCGCTCGATCAACCCCGCCCGTTCCAGCACTTTTAGATGCTTCGACACCGCCGGTTGGCTCATCTCAAATGGGGCAGCAATTTCACTAACCGATGCTTCGCCTGCCGCCAGCCGCGATAGGATTAATCGCCGCGTCGGGTCAGCGAGCGCGGCAAAGATTACGTCAAGGTTTTGAGATTTAGTTGCATAACCAATTAGTTCCATAACTTGTTAGTTATATTAAATGCGCGACCCTGTCAACCCAAAAAATGAATTCGCGCCAATCATCTGCTCGTGGCATTTTGTTATCGGCAAAGTCACGCAACTTTGCCGCGATCTGCGCTAGCGCTCCGTCAGCTTGAGCTCAATGCGCCGGTTCTGGGCCTTTGCATCTTCCGATGTGCCAACGTCCAGCGGCTGAAACTCGCCGAAGCCGGCAGCCACAAGGTGCTTGGGCGCCACCCCCTGGGCAATCAGGAATTTGACCACCGCGATGGCACGCGCCGACGAAAGCTCCCAGTTTGACTGGAACAACGGCGATTTGATCGGGTCAATATCCGTATGCCCATCAACCCGCAGCACCCAGGCAATGTCCTTTGGAATCTCGGCTTCAAGCTGCCGCAGTGCGTCAGCAAGCTTCAACAATTCCTCTTGACCAAGGACGCTGACCTCCGCATCGCCCTTGGCAAAAAGAACTTCCGACTGGAACACAAAACGGTCGCCCACCACCAGGATGTCGGAGCGCTGCGACAGGATTTGCCGCAGGCGTCCGAAGAATTCCGAACGGTAGCGCGACAGTTCCTGCACCCGCTGCGCCAAAGCCGAATTGAGCCTCTTGCCCAGCTCCGCAATCTGCGCTTCCGAGGATTTGTTGCGGGTCTCCGCATCGGTCAGGATGCTGTTCAACTGGGCGAGCTGGCGCCGCATCGCCGCAATCTGCTGGTTGAGCAATTCGACCTGCGACAGGGCTTCGGCGGTCAGAGCCTTTTCCTTGCCGAGTTCCGACTGCAGCCCGCCGATCGTCTGGTTGGCACCGGAATTTTTTGTTCCTTCCACCGCAAGACTTGCCAGCAGATTCACATTCTTGAGCTTTTCCGCACTCAGATCATCGCTCAGCGCCAGGAGATTTGCTTCCACCGCGCCCTTGGCCGATTTTTCCAGGGCCAGGAGCTGGGTCAGCTCGGCAATCTGCGAACGCAGTTGACCAAGTGCCGAGTCCTGCCCCGAGATTTCCCGCGCCAGCAGGAACTGCGCTGTCATGAACACCGAGAGAAGGAAGGTGATGACCAGCAGCAGCTGGGCCATGGCATCTACAAAACCCGGCCAGTAGGGGGCATCTTCCGGACGTCTGCGGCGTGAGAGGGAACCTGCCACTGGGCTTACTCGTCAGCCTTGCTGCGCCCGCGCGCAACCGGCTGGCCGGTCGAGCGGATGAGGAGGCGCTGAATTTCATTCTGCTGGACCTGCTGGCTTTGCGCCCACTGGCGCACCATTTTCTGTTCTTCGCGCATCTGCTGCACGAGGCTGGCGACTGCTTCAGCCAACTGCTCGATTGACTCATTATTGTTGCCAGCGCCGTTGAGCTTGGCGCCTTCAAGCTGCTTGCCGACCTTGTCCAGGCCACGCTGCAATCCTTGCATGTCAAAGCGCAGGTAGTTGGTAGGGCCTGTCTGGGTGCCCTCGCCCACCTGAATGTCCGTGATGGTTGAAAGCCAGTCTTCGAGGTTATGGTAGAACCTGTTTTGCGCCTGGCTTGCTTTCAAATCCAGAAAGCCAAGGATCAATGAACCCGAAAGTCCAAACAGGCTTGCAGAAAACGAAAGCCCCATGCCTTCCAGCGGTTTCTGCAGGCCCGACTTCAACTCCTCGAACATCGAACTCGATTGCCCCGAACCCACATCAAGGTTCTTGATGGCGTCGCCCACCGAGGTCACCGTTTGCAACAGGCCCCAGAAGGTTCCCAGCAGTCCAAGAAAAATCAGCAGGGCAACCAGATAGCGCATGAGATCACGCGACTCGTCGAGGCGCGAGGCAAGCGAATCCAGCAATGAGCGCATGGTATTGGTGGACAGCACCGTACGCTCTTGGCGGTCGCCAAGAAGCGTGGCCATGGGGGCCAGCAGGACGGGATCCGCCAGGTTTTCTTCGCTTGACTGGCCGACGCGAAAGCCGTTGACCCAGTTGATCTCCGGAAACAGCCGCCACACCATGCGGTAGGCATACAGCACGCCAAGGACGAGAATGCCAACGATCAGGCCATTGAGGCCCACATTGGCCAGAAAGGCACTCTTGATATTGGGAAACAAGATGGCAACCAGAATGGCGACAACCAGCGTGAACACACCCATATGGACAAGATAGACGCGCGGCGGCTCAAGCACTGTTGCCTCGTTTATGTCTGCCATTGCATCCTCAATTGCCTCGCGCCCAACCACATTTTCAGCAAATCTAGACGATTGCGTGACCGCGGGCGAGACGCAACTTGTGTTGTCAACATGAGAGAGAGAGAGAGCGACAGCTCGATTGCAAGAGTTTTCCCTGCCAATTTGAAATAATTCTAATTCCGACTATTTTAATCAACTATTGAATTAGCCCTGCCCCCGTGTTAGTCACCTCCTCCCGACATCACAGCAAAAAAACAGGACGAGTGCGATGAAGCGGTTACCTAAAGTGTGGACAGGCTTGGGCGTTGTGGCAATTGCCGGTGCAATGACGGCCCACGCCGATGTCATCACGCTCAAGAACATCGCGAACCAATCTCCCATCATGCTGGCTGATGCGGCCGGCGAGGGTGGCGAAGGTGGCGGTGAAACCGGTGGCAGCACTGTCAGCACCTATGCTCTCGAGTCGACCGATCCCAATGCTTTCACGTACGAAGCGAGCCCCCAGATTGAGGCCTACATCGATTTGGTCTCCACCAGCTACAAGAAAGCCGCCGATGATGCACAGAAGCTTGCCCAGATGGTCGACGCTCTGTTGGCCGCACCTTCGGCAGACAGCCTGAAGGCTGCGCGCCAGGCCTGGATTGATGCCCGGCCGGCCTATCTCAAAACGGAGGCCTTCCGTTTCTATGATGGACCCATTGAAGCGGTGGAGGGGGCCATCAATGCCTGGCCAATAAATGAGGCGTACATTGATTATGTTGATGGCAAGCCGGACGCAGGACTCATCAACGACACGAGCTTCCAGATCGATCTTGAGGACATCGAGAAATTAAATCAAAGCAAGGATGAGGCCGACGTCACCAGCGGCTGGCACGCCGTTGAATTCCTGCTCTGGGGACAGGACCTCTCGGCCGAGGGCCCGGGAAATCGTCCCTTCACCGACTATGTCGCCGGGGCCGGCAGAAATGACCGCAGGCGGGAATATCTCAAACTGGTGACCGATGAATTGGCCCACGAGCTGCATGGGCTTGAGGGCGCCTGGCAGCTGCAGAACGCATCAAGCTACGCCAAAAAACTGAAAGCCATGCCCGAGCGCGAAGTGATCGGCCGCATGGTAAACGGCATGGCCATTCTGGCGGGCTTTGAACTCATGTCGGAACGTCTCGCCGTGGCGCTCGATTCCGGCGATCAGGAGGATGAGCATTCCTGCTTCTCGGACAACACCAAGAATGATTTCATTTATGATCTTGCCGGGATCAGGCAGGTCTGGACCGGCGACAATGAAGGCGTGGAGCGCGCTGGCCTCAATGATCTGGCCCGCAGCAAGGACGCGGGCCTCGCCGACCGCATCGATGGCCTGCTGGCCGACGCGGAGACCAAGATCGCAGCACTCGGCAATCCATGGGATCAGGTTCTGGCAAAACCCAAGGACTCGCCCGAGCGCAAAGCCGCCGAACAGGTTGTCATGGCGCTGCAGGATCTTGGAACCGGTCTCAAGGATGTTGGCAGCAAGCTTGGGGTTCTGGTCCTCATACCCACCGAATAATGCCCCGCCCCGGCCTCATGCTTGCTTCGGCCCTCACACTGGCTTCATTGGCCGCGTTAGGCAGTGAAGCCGCAGTTCCATCTTTACGCGGGATGCTGCTGTCCATTCCACTGACAGACCGCCTCGGCGGCGACGGCACCCGGCCCTTGGCCCACGAAAATGCCTACTCCTTCCAGACACCAAACAGCCCGAGGGAGCATCAACGCCCTTTCTCCTTCGGCAACCGCCTGTTCAATACAAACTGGGTGGAAGCGCCGGGTTCGGTAAAGTCATTCGATGGGTTGGGGCCGATGTTCAACCGGGTCTCCTGCTCCGGCTGCCACACCAAGGATGGCCGCGGGCGCCCGCCCGAGAACAATCAGGGGCCTATGGACTCCATGCTGCTGCGCATCAGCCTTCCCGGCAAAAGCGCCAACGGCGGGATTGTCCCCCACCCCGTCTACGGCGACCAGCTCAACGAACGCGCCATTCTCCACGTCCCGCCAGAAGGCCGGGCGGAAATATCCTATACCGAGGCTCCCGGCACCTATGCGGACGGCGAGGCCTTCTCCCTGCGCAAACCCCACTATGCAATTACCGGCCTCAATTACGGCTCTCTTGGCAGCGGCCTGATGATATCACCGCGCATGGCACCCGCCATGATCGGCCTTGGCCTCCTGCAATCCGTGCCCGATGAAACCTTGCTCGCGCTGGCCGATCCCGATGACAAGGACGGCGATGGCATTTCCGGCACGACCAACGAAGTATGGGACTCCGCAAGCAAGAAAACAACACTTGGCCGTTTTGGCTGGAAAGCAAATCAACCAAACTTGCGCCAGCAGAATGCCGGTGCTGCCGCGGGCGACATTGGCATCGCCACCTCCCTTGCAGACGGCCAGAACTGCTCGGCTGCGCAAACCGGATGCGTAGCCTCAATCACCGGCGGCGCGCCTGAAATGAGCGACGAGTTTCTCGAAAAACTGACCCTTTACACCATGACACTGGCGGTGCCCGCCCAGCGCAACGCTGGTGATGCCAAGATCAAACAGGGTGAAGAACTATTCCGCACCATGGGTTGCGCCTCCTGCCATATGCCGACCTTGCAAACCAAGGTGGTTGAAAAATTTCCCGAACTTTCCAACCAGACTTTTCATCCCTTCACCGATCTCCTGCTCCATGACATGGGCGACGGCCTGGCCGACAACCGGCCGGATTTTGAGGCCACGGGCCAGGAGTGGCGCACGCCGCCGCTGTGGGGTCTTGGTTTGATCCCTGTCGTCAACAAACACGACC
>JBAVOA010000307.1:0-10642 GCA_049691635.1 Aestuariivirga sp.
ACCGAGACCCCTTCCGGGATGAACAGGAATACAACTAGCATAATAGGAATATAAGAGTCAAGGAATAAATTCAAGTCAAGTTTGAATTTATGCGGCCCCATGAAAATGTGATGAATCTTGTTGGGCACAATTTTGCCGATCTGTGCTAATATCATCGCCAACATGACTGAACTCACCACGGCGGGAATCAAGCGGAAGATAACGGCAGCGCGCCTGGCCCTCCTGTGGGAAAGGCTGTGGGACGCCCTGTGCTGGCCGGTCATATTAACCATGCTGCTGGCTGCAGCGCTTCTTTCCGGCGTTTTGCCCCTGCTCCCGGATGCCCTGCGCTATGGCCTTTTGGCATTTCTGCTTGCCGCCATCATCTGGTCGCTCCGTTTGGTTTTCAGAATTGACTGGCCCGGCACCTATGCGGCCATGCGCCGGATTGAGGCCCAGTCCAACCTCTTCAACCGGCCCCTTTCGACCGGGGATGATACACTCGCCGGCGACGGCCTGGATGAGAGAAGCCTGGCCCTCTGGGAGGAGCACAAGCTCCGCCAATTGGCCAAGCTGGCTGACCTCAAGGTCGGGACGCCAAAATCAGGCTGGCGCGATAACGATACCTGGTCCCTGCGGGTGCCTGCCAGCCTTGCCCTGCTCGCCAGTGTTTTACTGGCCCAGGGCGACAGCCTTTCAAATCTCGGCAGTGCCCTTCATGTGGGTCCGGCCATTGCGCAAAAGCCGCTGGTTCTTGATGCCTGGCTGAAGCCCCCGGCCTATACGGGAAAACCGCCGCTGCTGCTCACCAGTCCGGCCCAGATTGAAAAGCTGAAGGGTGACCCCGCTGTTCTCGTTCCCGAAAACAGTGGTCTGGTGCTGCGCCTCGACGGCGCCAAAAATCCACGCCTGGCCTTTTATGATTTATCGGAAGCCGCCGCCGAACTGAAAAATCAGACGGCGGCAACCCGCTTGAAAAATGGCCTGTTCGAAGCCGAGGCCAAACTCGTAACACCCGCCCTCGTCAAGGTTTTTGACGGCGGGAAGGAACTGGCGTCCTGGCGTGTTACGCTCATTCCCGACAAACCGCCAAGCATCGCCATCACCGAAGAGCCAAAAGCCGAAAGCCTTGGCTCCCTCACCGTCAAATGGAAAGCAGCCGATGATTACGGCGTATCGACGATCACCTCAGAGATCGACCTGTCGGACAACCAGGCGGATGGCGTTGGGTTCACCGGCAACGGGGTGTTTCTCTTCGACCCGCCGAAATTTCCCGTGAGCCTGCACAAATCTTCTCCCCGTGAAGAGCAGGGATCAAGCAGTGCCGATCTCACCGCGCACCCCTGGGCCGGCCTTGTCGTGGACTTGACCCTGGAAGTCGCTGACGCCGCCAAACAAACGTCAAAGAGCGAAGTAAAATCATTCAAGCTCCCGGAACGGCTTTTCACTAAACCATTGGCCCAGGCCCTGATCGAGCAGCGCAAGGTGTTGATCATGGATCCTGATTCGGCAAACACGGTCGAAAACCTTCTGTCAGGTCTCCTGATCTACCCCGACGGCCTGATCGAAAATAGCGGAACCCATATCGCCATCGCATCCATAGTATCGCGAATCCAGAATTTGCACGACCGCAGCGACGTGGAAGAAACGATCGATCTTCTGTGGCAGGTGGCGCTGGGCATTGAGGAAGGCGATCTTTCCGACACCCGCGCTGACGTCGATGCGGCCCGCAAGGCGCTTGAGCGGGCCCTGGCCGAGGGCGCTTCACCCGAACGCCTGAAGGAGTTGATGGACAACCTGCGCGGCGCCATGGACCGCTACATGCAGTCCATGAAGAACGAGGCTGAAAAACGCCAGGCCCACGGCCAGACCAGCAAGAACCGGCGCTCCCCCAGCGGCAAGACCATCACCCAGAAAGATCTGCAGGAAATGATGGATACGATTGAAAAGCTGACCCAGAATGGCGCCAATGAAGCGGCCCAGGAACTGCTCTCGCAGCTGGACCAGATATTGAAGAATCTCCAACCCGGCATGGCCGAGCAGGGCACTCCTCCCGACGATTCCGCTACCACTGAGATGCTCAACCAGCTCTCGGATCTCATGCGCCGCCAGCAGGAGCTGATGGACAAGACCCAGCGGGCAGAGCCAGGCGATCAAGGCAATCCTCTCGACCAAGAGGGCGATGAACCGGGAAACCGCAGTGGCGAGCGGGGCAGCAACGGGCTTGCGGGCGAACAGGGCAACATCGGCCAGATGCTTGAACAATTCATGCGGCAATTGGGCCAGAATGGCCTGCGCTCACCGCCAGCCCTTGGCGAGGCCGGAAAACAGATGGGCGATGCGGAAAAATCGCTGCAGCAGCAGGAGCGCGAACAGGCCCTTGGCCAGCAGGGCGAGGCGCTGAGCCAGCTGCGCGAAGGGGCCCAGGACATGGCCCGTCAAATTCAGCAGCACGGCCAGTCCGGCCAGGACAATACGGGCAAGGACGGTGAGGCCAAAGGTGATAACCATGATCCGCTGGGCCGGCCGATGCCCAGCCGCGGCGAAAATTTCGGCCCCAAGGAAAATATGCTTCCCTCCGAAATGGCCATTCGCCGGGCCCGGGAAATTCTGGAAACCTTGCGTGCGCGGGCCAACACCCCGGACCTCCCGCGCATATACAAGGACTATATCGACAGGTTGTTGCGCGGCCTCTATTGAGCGGCGGTCAGGACATGGCCGACAAAGGGCAACTCGCGGAACTGGTGCGCCATGTCCATGCCATAGCCCACGACAAATTTGTCCGGGCAGACAAAACCGCAAAAATCCGCCTTGATATGGGCCGCGAGATGGCCAGGCTTTTCCAGCAGGACAGTTGTCATCACGCTTGAAGCGCCGCGCGCCATCAGCAGATCCTTGGCAAAGGCAAGCGTCCGGCCCGATTCAAGGATGTCATCGACCAGCATGACATCCCGGTTCTGGATCGGCGATTCAATGTCGCGCAAAACCTCGACCTGGCCCGAGGAAACCGTAGCGGCCCGGTAGCTTGCCAGGATCATGAAGTCCACTTCCGGCGAGAGGCCTGCATGATGCATGGCGCGGATCAAGTCCGCTGCGAAGATGAAGCTGCCTTTCAGTACCGGAACCACCAGGAGGTTCCGGGGTTTCCGGGCGGCAATTTCCGTTGCCAGAACGCTGATCCGCTTAGCGATTTCAGCTTCTGAAAACAGCACTGAAATCTGGTGGCCGTCGATTGTAATGGTGCTCATGGACTAGGGTTTGAGCCGATTTCATCCCTGTGTGCAAAGCGTATTTGCAGGTTTTTCGCAGTTTCCGGCGGCGAGGCTACGCGGGTGACAAAGCTGGTGGATTCGCCTGCCCCCAGCGGCCTGGCGCCTGTATCCAAAGTCCATGTGTAGACTTCCGCCCGCTGCCCATCGTTCAATGCGAAGCGAAGCCAGGGTATTTTCTGGGTATTGTTGGAAATATTGCTGACCTCGCCCTTGATGGTGAGCACCCGGACGCCATCGACATAGGCATGCTGCTGCTCAATGCGGCGCACTTCCAGTCCATAGATATTGACGTTATAGCCCACGGCGTTATAGGCCCGTACGGTGACCGGCGCGAGACTCACCACAAGTTCCGGAAATGACGCTGCCGCGGCCACCGGCATGAGAAGACAGCCGCCCAGCACCGCCCAGCCGCGCAATCGGCCCAGCCGCTGGCGCTTCCTGACCTCAAAGGCTTGCTTCGCCTGGCGTGACGCTTCAACCAGGCGCTTTACTTCGCTGTCCGGCTCAAATCCGTGTTCGATGACAGCTGGCAGCTTGCGCGGCGAAATATCGACGACTTCCACCGCCCGGCTTTCAATCCAGCTATGCCCGCAAGCCGCGCAGCTGATGGCCATGCCATCGCCGGAAAGGCGCTGCTCGGGAAAATTATAATGCGTGGAACAGGAAGGACAAGAAATTATCATCTTAAGATCATATCATCCGTTGATTCGCTCGAGCCCACCGCCTAAAGCCCAAGAACCCACCAATTGTTAACAACCATCAGGGTTAATGCGGCGTTAAGACCAGACGTGGTGTGACAGCTATTTCGACATGGAGTTCGCTTTCGTGGTTCGTCTTGACAGTGTGGGCCTGCGTTACGGCGATGGGCCCGAAATCCTCAAGGATGTCAGCTTCCACCTGAAGCCCGGCTCCCTGTGCTTTCTCACCGGGCCATCGGGCGCCGGGAAAACCTCGCTGCTGCGCCTTCTGTTTCTGGCGCTGAAGCCGACCCGCGGGCTCATCAATATCTTTGGCAAGGACGTTTCCCTGGTGAGCCGCTGGGAACTGCCGCTGCTGCGCCGCCGGATCGGCGTGGTGTTTCAGGAGTTCCGTCTTCTCGACCATCTCACCACCTTCGACAATGTCGCATTGCCGCTCCGCGTCATGGGCCAGCGCGAGGATAGCTACCGGGCCGACGTCATGGATCTGCTGAACTGGGTGGGCTTGGCCGATCAGGCCCAGGCCTATCCACCGGTCCTGTCGGGTGGCGAGAAGCAGCGCGCCGCCATTGCCCGCGCGGTGATCTCAAAGCCCGAA
This sequence comes from Aestuariivirga sp., assembly GCA_049691635.1. Lineage (GTDB taxonomy): Bacteria > Pseudomonadota > Alphaproteobacteria > Rhizobiales > Aestuariivirgaceae > Aestuariivirga. The sequence continues at coordinate 4,548 of JBAVOA010000307.1, forward strand.
CTTCTGCTCGCCGACGAGCCCACCGGAAACGTGGACCCGGTTTTGGCCAAGCGGCTGCTCCATCTCTTCATGGAATTGAATCGCTTGGGCACCACCGTATTTCTCGCGACCCATGACCTGAAGCTGGTGTCGCAAGGCAAGGGCGCCGTGCTCCATCTGGAAAAGGGAATATTGAGAAACGCATGAGCCGCGACAAAAAATTCCGGGCAGGACCCATCATCCCCCCCGAAGCCGCGCCCTTGAAGGCCTTGACCGTGACCATGACCGTCATGTGCTATCTCGCCTGCCTGGCCATCGGCGCGCTGATTCTCATTGACCGCGCCGTCGAAAGCTGGACCAGCGGCCTGTCGCGCGAGGTCACCGTGCAGGTCCGGCTCATGCAGAATGCTGATCTGGACAAGGAACTCGCCAAGGCAAAAGTGCTTCTTGAAACCACGGTCGGCGTGACCAGGGTGGAGGTTCTCGAACGCGAGGCCGGTGCCAAACTGCTCGAACCCTGGCTGGGCACCGGCAGTCTCGATGATCTGCCGATCCCCCGCCTCGTTCGTGTCACCATCGATGAGGCGGCGCCGCCCGATTTTGCCGCCCTGGAAAAACAGCTGCAGAAATCCGTGAAAGGCGCAAGCCTCGATACCCACCGGAGATGGGAGGCCGAGCTCACGCGCATGGCAAAGGCCTTGTCGACGCTGTCCTACGCCATTCTTGCCCTCATCTGCGTGTCTGCCATTGCCATGGTGATTTTCGCCACCCGCACGGTGCTTGATGCCAACCGCCAGGTGGTGGACGTGCTGCACCTCGTCGGCGCCAAGGACAGCTACATCGCCCACCAGATTGACAGGCGTTTTCTAAAGACCGGGTTCATGGCCGGGCTCCTCGGTGCCGTTCTTGGCGTCATGACTTTCTTTCTCCTGGGCCTTTCGGGAACGATTGGGGCGGGAGGCGTTGCCGATGCCAGCCGCGGACTGCTCTTTGCCCCGCCGGAAATTGCCGTGTGGAGCTATGGCATTCTCCTGAGCGTGCCCATCATTGCCACGGTGATCTGCCTGGTCACCTCGCGCATGGCACTCATCCGCATGTTGAGAAACGTATTGTGATTGTCCTGCGGTCAATCATTTTCAATCTTGCCTTTTATACGAACCTCATTCTCTTCCTGGTGTTGGGGTCCTGGTTTTTCGTGACGCCGCGCAAATGGTCCATCCGCGCCCTGCAGGTTTGGGCCCGCTCCTCCCTGTGGCTGCTGCGGGTGATGTGCGGCACGCACATTGAGGTGCGCGGCCAGAAAAACATTCCGCATGGCGCTATTCTAGTTGCAGGCAAACATCAATCCGTTTGGGAAACCTTCGCCATTCTTCCCTGGCTCGATGATCCCTGCATGGTCTTGAAGAAAGAGCTGTCATGGATCCCTTTCTTCGGCTGGTTCATCTTCAAATTCCGCATGATCCGGCTGGAACGCAGCGCCGGCACCTCTGCCCTGCGCGAACTCGTGGCCCGTGGGCGCGAGGAACTGGCGGCAGGCCGACAGATCGTGATCATGCCGGAAGGGACCAGACGGGCACCTGATGCACCGCCCGCCTACAAGCCCGGCGCTGCAGCACTCTACGGCACGCTGGGCTGTTCCTGCCTGCCCTTCGCCCTGAATTCAGGCCTGTACTGGCCCCGCCGGAAATTCCTGCGCTATCCCGGCACCATTGTCCTAGAATTCCTGCCGCTGATTCCGCCAGGTCTTCGCCGCAAGGACTTTCAGGAAAGACTGCAAAATGACATCGAGGCCGCCACGGCAAGGCTCGTGGTGGAGGGCCGGGAGTCGGTACGAATCAGGAACAAATCCTCGACTTCGGTCTGATTTTGCACTATCATTGCTTCAGGAGCGATCTGGTCAGCATGGATCAAAGCGTGGAAATTCTCGATCCCATCTCGCAGGAGATCTGGGACATGAAGTATCGGTTCAAGGACGCCGATGGCACTGTCCATGACCAGACGCTTGAAGACACCTGGTGGCGGGTTGCCCGCGCCGTGGCTGTTGCCGAAGAACCCTCCGTCCGAGAGGCCTGGGCTTCTTCATTCTTTGAAATTCTGTCCGATTTCCGTTTCCTTCCCGCTGGCCGCATTGTGGCGGGTGCCGGAACCGGGCGCAGCGTCACTCTGTTCAATTGCTTTGTCATGGGCGCCCTTGATGACTCCATGACGGGCATTTTCGATGGCCTGAAGGAAGCAGCCCTCACCCTGCAGCAGGGCGGCGGCATCGGCCATGATTTTTCAACACTGCGGCCCAAGGGAGCCCCGGTCAAAGGCGTGGGTGCCGATGCCTCGGGGCCTCTGAGCTTCATGGATGTCTGGGACGCCATGTGCCGCACCATCATGTCGGCGGGCGCAAGGCGCGGCGCCATGATGGGAACCATGCGCTGCGACCATCCGGACATTGAAGCCTTCATTGCGGCCAAGCGCGATCCGCTGCGCCTGCGCAATTTCAATTTGTCGGTGCTGGTGACCGATGCCTTCATGGCGGCCGTGAAGGCCGATGCGCCGTGGGAGCTGAACTTCGGCGGCCACGTCTACCGGACGGTTTCGGCCCGTGGCCTGTGGAACCAGATCATGCAGTCAACCTATGACTATGCCGAGCCCGGCGTGATCTTCATTGACCGCATCAATGCCCAGAACAATCTTGCCTATTGCGAGGACATTCACTGCACCAACCCGTGCGGCGAACAGCCCTTGCCCAACTACGGCGCCTGCCTTCTGGGATCAATCAATCTCACCCGCTTTGTGAACCATCCCTTTGAGGCCAATGCCAGCCTCGATGCGGCAGCCCTGGTGAAGGCTGTGGGAACCGCCGTGCGTTTCCTGGACGATGTGGTTGAGGTTTCAAACTACCCGCTTGCCGAACAGGCAAGGGAAGCCCGGGCAAAACGGCGCATTGGCCTGGGCCTTACGGGCTTGGCCGATGCCCTCGTCATGTGCGGCTTACGCTATGGCTCAGGCCCTGCTGCCGAAGCCGCGGGCAACTGGGCGAAGATGGTTGAGGAAGCAGCTTGCCATGCGAGTTCAACGCTGGCCGCTGAGAAGGGTCCGTTTCCACTTTTCAAGGCGGAGGACTATTTGCGCGGTGGCCATGCCAGAACTCTTTCAAAGCCGCTACGGCAGGCCATCGCCTCCGTAGGCCTGCGCAATGGCTTGCTCACATCGATTGCCCCCACCGGCACCATTTCGCTCTTTGCCGGAAATGTGTCGAGCGGCATCGAGCCCATTTTCAGCGTGAGCTACGAACGCAAGGTGCGTCTGGCGGACAACAGCCGCATGACCCTGCGCGTGGACGATTACGCCGCGCGGCTGTGGTGGCACCTCAAGGGGACGGACAAGCCCCTGCCCGAAACGTTCGTCACCACCGATGATCTCACACCCCATGAGCATCTGGTCATGCAGGCCGCCGTGCAGAAGCATATCGACAGTTCCATTTCAAAAACCATCAATGTGCCCGAGGCCTGTGACTTTGAAAGCTTCAAGGAAATTTATGGTGAAGCCTACGACTTGGGCCTGAAGGGCTGCACCACCTTCCGCCCCAATGAGGTGACCGGAACGGTTCTCTCAACCTCTTCTCCCGGCGCGGACAAGGATGTGGCCGTCATGGAGCGGCATGCGGCGCTGAGCGGCTTCACCTACAAGCTGAAGTGGCCCGAATCCGACCATGCCATCTACATCACGATGAATGACATCATGAAGGATGGCAAACGCCGGCCTTTCGAGATTTTCATCAATTCAAAGAACATGGAGCATTTTGCCTGGTCGGTGGCCCTGACCCGGATGATTTCCGCCGTGTTCCGGCGCGGCGGCGAGGTGTCCTTCGTGGTGGAGGAGCTGAAGGCGGTCTTCGATCCGCGCGGCGGGCAATGGATGGAGGGCCACTATGTGCCAAGCCTGCTCGCGGCCATCGGCGAGGTCATTGAAAAACACATGATTGAAATTGACTTCCTCGCGCCCAAGCCGAAAGCTGATGTCGCACTGGCGGAAAGCACCAAGAAGGCCTCCTGCCCGCGCTGCGGCGAGCTCTCGCTGGTTTTCCAGGAGGGTTGCGCCACCTGCCTGTCCTGCGGATTTTCCAGGTGCAGCTAAATAGGGCTTGCAATTTAGTCCAGTTTGTTCTATATTTGTTCTCATGCACATACAAGGCTCTCCCATCTCGATAAACTTCCCCCAAGGCTCCAGCGACAATGAGCGTTTCTGGTACTGGCGCGGGGTTTCCGGCAAGAAATACATTCACTCGATTTACCAGGCTGATGCCTGTCCGCCGCTTCCCGGCGCAATCTATGTGGCCGTGCGCCGCATCGGTCATTTGCGGACAGCTGTTGCCATTGGCCGGTTTCCACCCTTCTGGGATGGCGCATTTTCCAGTTTCAACGATGTGGATGCCGACGAAATTCATGTCCATCTGCTTGCCCGCGACAATTCTGCGGCAAATGCGGTTTTGGACGATCTCCAGGCGGCATTTTATGAGACTGTTCAAGCCGTGAGCCTAGCGGCCTGATAGATTTAATTCGGTACCGATGGCTTCAAGGGTTTTGTCGTGGATATTCATCTGCTGCAGGTGTGCGAGTGTGTTCATCACGTAGTCCCGGCAATGACCCATTTTCCCCTCGCCCTGCATGACGTGTTTGAGGAGATCGGCATGTGAGAGTTTGCCGGCATACTGGGGGTGTGCCCGGTCAACGATAAAGACCACGGCTTCGACTTTTTTCCCGCGTTCAATAATTTCCACCGTCCGTGTGGTTTCCAGATAGACCCGGCTCACCTGCTCGCGATCACGTAAATAGGCGAGCGTTGCATCCCATTTTAATGGCGCGATCTGGAAGGCAACGCCGGTGCAGGAGCCGCCGCGATCAAGGCCGAGGACAAGACCCGGCAGCTCTTCCGTTCCCCGGTGATGCAATGAATAGACACAGAGGCTGCGGTGAAATCCGCGAATGCGCGCGCGGGTCTCCGACACAAATTCAAAACCGGGTCGCCACATCAGGGAACCATAGCCAAATACCCAGCGCTGTTGCATGCTCGTCCAGTTTTCATTCAAGTCCAGAGAATCATAATCATATGGCTTCTTCGACCAAACGCCCATGGCACATGTTCTATCCCCTTGCCGGAATGATTCTCATTTCCATTGTCTGGTGTGGCTACTGGTTTGTAGCCTTTCAGGCCACGCAGGAGCTTGTCGCGGCAAAGCGCCTGGAACTCGCCGGCAAGGGCGCGCAATTGATCTGTGCGCAGGAAAACTGGGGAGGCTTTCCATTCCGTTTTGAATTCTGGTGCCAAGACCCGTCACTGCGCTTCAGTGGCGCAGGCAATACCTACCAGCTGAAGTCGGCAAAGCTGCTTGTCGTCGCCCAAGCCTATAACCCGCTCCATATCCTGCTGCTCGTCGACGGACCAACCACCTTCGATCTCGGCACAGCAGTCCTTCAAACGGTAAGCCATGATCAGGCCCTGATATCGGTGAAGCTAAATACCAATGGTGAATTCGACATCAGCTCAGAGGCCGCAAAGGTCGATGCACCAGATGTATTTTCAGCCAGCCAACTGAGAGTCTTCGCCAGAAGGACAAACACCACCCTGGACCTCGCGGCCAACGCCCAACAGCTGGTCGTTCGCGGTCCGCAGGATTCCCCCGTTTCCATAGCGGCGGCAGAATTCCTGGCCAATGCCAACGCCGCCTTTCTCGAACAGCCGTTTGCGGCGCCCAACGCGGAAAAACCGCTTGATATCCACTCACTCAAGATCTCGCTCGATGCAGCCGATCTCTCCGCCCAGGGAGATATTTTTCTGGATGCCCAGCACCGCCTGGCAGGCAAGCTCTCAAGCGAGACGACCGACATCGATCGCCTGCTGCAGGTCATTTCACCGATCCTTGGCATGAACGAAAAAGACCGTGCCGCGATAAAAGAGCTCGTCCGCCCTCGGGCGAGCGATCCCGCCACGAAAGCGGCAAAGGCAGACTTCATTGCCGGAGACGGCGCCCTATTCTGGGGGGCCTTCAAACTCGCTGACCTCGAGCCCCTGTATTAACGATGCTTGGGATCGCGGCCGAAATCAGGTGCCGCTGTTTCCTGGCC